>NZ_JCAIUM010000018.1:0-116691 GCF_059445545.1 Paenibacillus sp. Y568 | reverse complement strand
TTAAAACGGAAAAACTTTATTTGCAGAAGCCAGATAGCGAGGAAAGTGCTCGAAAACTCATTGCAGAACACATCGAATACTACAATAAAGAGCGATTCCAGAAAAAATTAGGCGACCTCTCCCTGGTAGAATACCGTGAAGCGATCGCTGCTTAACACTCTCTTTTATTACTGTCTACTTGACGGGGCTATGACCAATTGGACTGTAGACCTCCCCTTTTAATATGCGATCATCATCAAATTTAAGAACATGAAGCGGCAGTTAGAGTACCATATACCTCTCTCCAATCCAGCATCATCGTAAGCTCCGGAAGCTCTGAACTTTGCGCACACACAGCCATACGGTATGCCGGATCTAGATCATATTGCTTAAAATGATGAACAGGTACTTCCTCTCCTCCGATGAATTGGATATCATTCTTGGACATTGGAACTACACTGAAACCATCAAGTGGTAGAGATAGGCCCATTCCTACCGCTTTTATATAGCTTTCTTTTAGTGTCCACAGCTCATAGAAATAGGCTTCTCGCATGTGTTCCAGTTGCTTCATTAGTTGATCGTATTCAACTCGTGCAAAAAATCGTTTGGCAATCTCGATATCAATTGGCTGAATCAGCTCAATGTCGATCCCGATCGGCTGTGAGGAAGTAGCACAGACAATCCAATCTCCAGAATGAGATAGATTGAATTGGAAGTCTGGTACGTCCTTAAGACTCGGCTTGCCATAATCGTTAAATTCAAACCTAATCTGATTCCCTGACAAATGAAGCTTCTCCTGGATAATTCTCCGAATCATTAAATCACTGAAGAGGGACCTGCGAGCATCCTCTGGAAACCTAAATCGACATATTTGCCGTCTTTTCTCCAAAGATACATAACGAAGAAGTGCTTCAAATGTTCTAGAATTTAGCCTTTCGGGAAGGTGAAGACAGTAAACCTCTAGATCCTGCTTCAATGAGAATTGCTGCGTCATGCAGGTCCCTCCCTTTGAACTTCAAACTTCGTTTCCATGTAGGCCGCCTTCAAGTGATCATCTACCCAGAACGGTGTGCCGTGGCCCGGATAAACAAGTATATCTCCCTTCATCCGGCTGCACAGCTTCTGATAAGATCTCATCAGTTCAAATGCATCACCTGTAATGGGCCCTACATGCTCATCATTTTGGCTAAACAGCATATCGCCAGAAAATAGCTGAGCATTCATTCGAATACATATACTACCGATCGTATGACCTGGTGTATGAACAATCTCATATTCATATCCACCCACCTTAAACGTCTCACCTCCGCCAACCGTGATATCAATGGGACGGAATGTTCGGATTTGCGAGAATAGGAAGGAACCGTTTAATACCGATTGAGATAATGCGGGCTCATCTTGACGGTGAAGTACGATAGAAGCCCCTGTTGCCGCCTTTAGCTCCTCCATCGATCCCATATGATCGAAATGTCCGTGAGTGATAAATATATACTTGATCTTCGCTCCGCTCTTTTCAACGACTGGCCATATTTTATCAAAAGAGGAACCGGGGTCAATAATGACCCCTTCTCCATCACTTACTACCAGGTAGCAATTCGAGCCCATTGGACCATGGGGTATTGCCTCCACTGTAGGTCCCTGAAGTTGACGATGTGGGCGCTTCGCGGATAGCTTTCTTCGTTGCTGCGTAAGATGCATCCAGTATTCCTGCACATCCGTTACTTCTTTAGACTGGCCACTGCACGCGTCCAACGCGCTGTCTACTTCATCCATGTTTACAGCATTACTTAATGATTTAAGGATCAGAAAGGCTGACTCCTTGGATAAGGACTGGTTTCGTACACACTCCAAAATGAATACTTTTAACGATTCTTGTTCCTTCATTCTGGACTCCCCCCTTCTGAAGCAACCACCGCCATTCCATCCTCAATCGTAGCTTCGCCTTGAGCTAATGCATCCAGCATACCCATCAACAGCTCATCATTTACAGCCTCAGGTTGCTGTTGTGAATCGATATATTTCGCCTGTTCTACGATCGATGAATACGTAAAAATGTCCGAAACTTCCATCATACCCGGATAGGCGGTATTTATTTCCTTAAACAATTGAATGGAGAGAATCGAATCTCCACCTAAATCATTAAACTGGTCAAATACATTTACTTCTTCCAGATCCAATGCCGCTGACCATAACTGGGCAAGCCGAGTCTCGGTCTCAGTATAGGAATCTTTACCTTTAATTTGAACATCTTTTGGAGATGCCTTCTTCATTTGCGCCGTGTTTTTGTTCACAAAGGCACGTGAATGCTTATCGAGCTGTGCCATGATATCCTTTGATACTTTGAAAGGTAGCGTCGAATCCGAGCGAATAATGGCTGGGAAATTCACTTCACCTGGCAGTAAACGAGTTACCTTGAAACTCAGAACTCCCTCCATAATCTCAATGGCATGAGCAGTCGTAATCGGCAGGAACAGGCCTTCTTCATGTGCCGTACCATATTCCACTGCCATCCCTGTTTCTTTCCAAGTTGGCCAATTAATTGAAATCGTACGTAACCCTTTGCGATTTCGATAAGCCGTAAAGGCATCAAGGTAGCTGTTAGCCGCCGTGTAATCACCTTGACCTGGTCCACCCAAGAGAGAAGCGATGGATGAGAAGGAGATAAAGAAGTCTGGTTGATCTTCCGTGGTCAACTGATCAAGTATCCATGTTCCTTCCAACTTCGGACGCAGAACATTCGTAAAGGTCTGTACCTCCTTCATAATAATAAAGCCATCGCCTGCAACTCCTGCGGCATGAATGATTCCATTAATACGTCCGTATTGTTCATGAATGCCATCGATGGCATGCTTCATTTGCACAGGATCAGCAACGTCAACAGCCAGACATATCACTTCTGAGCCCATTTGCTCAACAGCCAGAATATTCTGTAGCTTGACTGCTAGCTTAGAATTCCCTTCGGCCACTAAGGCTTCCCACTGTTCTCTAGGCGGAAGCTCAGTTCGATTGATGAGGGCGATCCGTACTGGCTTCTTGCCTGCCAAATACTTTGCCATTTCTAGCCCAAGACCCCCAGTACCTCCGGTGATCAGGTAAATTCCGTCTTCCTTCAGCTCCACGGGAGCTTCTTCAAATTCTTCGAAGCTAAGTCGACTAAACTCCTGCACATACCGTATTCCTTCACGATAGATCACCGCACTAACTTCCGTTGCTGTATTGATTTCACTCCGTAATAGATCTAATGAAGTCGCATCATCAACATCAATGCTCCGAGCTGCGATGGTTCCATATTCATCACGAAGCACTTTTCCAAGTCCCATAAGCGCTGCGTTATGTGGTTCAATTCTTGCCTCTTTACCCGTTACTTCATCCATATACTCTGTGAGGAGTACAAGATCGAGCGCTCGACCTATTTTTCCAGCGAGGAGTGCTCTTGTGAGGTGGAATAAACTGTATACGCCGCTATTCAAATGCTCAGATAGCTCGCTGGCTGATGCTACTGGCTCTCCATCAGTTAACGTAAACGCATGAAGGATTTGGGTAAAAGGAATGCTGCGTACCGCAGTAATCAATTGCTCATAGTCAGCACCTTGATCCGAAATAACATAATGATGACTCGAAATTTCGCGGAAGGATTCGCCGCTATCCACTTCAATCACTTCTACATTAGATGCCCTGAATCTCTCCACCAGTGCATCTGTCCGACCCTTCCTATCCTTGAGTACCAGTATACTTGAATGCGTAGAAGTCTCCTTCTCTACTGGTAGTGGGTCGGATACCCAGCGAGTCTGATGAAGATGATTATTCCCTTGATTCTCCATTCGGAACTTCATTTGTTCCATAGCTCCCATTCGCTTAATCGAATAGTCTTGAATCTCCGCAATAATCCGTCCGTCTGTGCCCGTGAGCGTAATATCATAGGATATCGTTGCTTTACCCTTGGTATCTCCGCCTTTCTTGCGGAAATAGCTATATAACGTCTCCGGCATCCGTCCGTAGATATCGAACTGCTTGAAGGCAAATGGAAGATATACATCATCGAGAAATTTAATCATCGGATTTACAGCATTATCAAGAATGGATGGATGGAAATGAAATTGCTCCATTTCTCCTACATACTCGTCTCTCAGCCTCAGCTTCAAGAGCACTTCACTCTCGTCTTCATTCGTCTGTGCTTCAACGAGATTATCCCAATGATAGCCGAGGTAGAAACTTTTGGCCTCTGGATTAAACGCTCCAATTGGCTTATCGATGGTCATTCTTGCACGAACTTCGTTAATATCTAACACGCGGTCAGTAGATGCTTCAATAGGATAAGCCTTACCTTCCGAATGGATGACCCATTGGTCTTCATCCATGCCGGACTTACTAGCAATAATAAACTTCACAAATCCCTGTTCCTTTTTCACGATCGCCTGTACTTTTTTAACTTCATCCCCTGTAATCACCAGTGGTGTCATAAAATAAATATCTCTAAGTTCGAGGCGTGACGTTCCTAGTACAGAAGAACATGCCTCTCTTCCCCACTCTACATACGTTACACCAGGTATGATTGAAGTACCCATGAACTGATGCTCCTTGAGCATCCAATGCGTTTCGATACTTAGATCACTCTCAAAAATGCTCTGATCAAGCGAATCCACCAGCTTCCGGTCCAGAAGCGGATGTAGGCGGGTTTTCTTACTTTGTGATACCTCATGCTGTTGGAATACTTTTGGCGATGCCCATGTCCGTATTCTTTCCAGTGGGTAACTTGGGATTTGAACTCTGGATCGATGTTGATTTCTATGCGCTTCTTCCCAATGAGGATCAGCCCCTTTAACATAGTTACGGCATAAGTCTGCCGCGAGTATTGGATCCTCATCAAAAGAGGATACGGATTGTTCAAGTCGTGAACGTGTTGCTGTTGAGAGGCGCTTCAGCTCTGCTGCTGTGATCGTTCCTGCTTCCAATGTACTTTGGTTCACAGAGACGATTTGATGAAGAGCGTAATAGATACCCTCCTCTTCTCTTGAATACAGTCCTTCGTCAACCAAACGCTTTAATTGTTGCTGAAGCTCTGCAACCGAGCGAGCCTTCAGTGCAACCCGATGTGTATAATGTCCTCTACCTGTATTTGAAGTAAAGCAGGCGTTGCCTAGATCTACCTCAGGATTACGTGCGAAGAAATCTTGATATCGCTTAACGTAATCATTGAGGACCTGCTCGTTCTTAGCTGAAATGGTGAGAATCCCGATGGTTTCAGCTATTGGGGAAGGATTCTCCTGACGACCAACCTCAGGTGCTTCTTCCAGAATGACATGCGCATTGGTACCGCTGAAGCCAAATGAGCTAATCCCCGCTCGGCGAGGATTCTCTCCCTTATTCCAATCTGATAACACATCGTTTACATAAAGCGGCGATTCTGGGAAATTGATATACGGATTCGGCTCATGAAAATTAATCGTTGCTGGAATCTGCTTGTGCTTCATGCTCATCACTACTTTTACCAATGCTGCAAGTCCAGAAGCTGCTACGCTATGTCCAATGTTTGTCTTCACTGAACCAATTCCACAGAACTGCTTCCGATCAGTAAATTGGCGGAACGCATTCGTGAGTCCTTTAATTTCAATCGGATCCCCTAGCGACGTTCCCGTACCATGGGCTTCAACATATTGAATCGTATCTGCCGCAACTTCAGCATCCTTCCAAGCTTGCATGATCACTTCCTCTTGGGCCTTCGCATTGGGAGCTGTAATTCCGTTAGATGCTCCGTCGTTATTAATTGCACTCCCTTTAATAACAGCATGGATCGGGTCACGATCAGCCAGCGCCTTCGATAACGGCTTGAGCATGACTGAAATAATGCCTTCGCTCCAGACCGTACCGTTGGCATCTTTGTCGAACGTACATACAAGACTGCTATCCGATTCAACCATACCTAAATCCATGGGTCCGCTATCTTCTTTCATCGCCATGTACTGCACCTGTACCCCACCAATCACTGCCATCTCACATTCTTTGTTTCGTAATGATTGACAGGCGTGATGCAAAGCAACCAACCCCGCAGAACATGCAGTATCATACACAACACTTGGGCCTTTCAAATTAAATAGATACGATAATCGGCTGGACAGCAGGCCCGGCCATGATCCGGTAAGATGCATAGGGTCCGGTTCGGTCATCAATCGATACATGGGTAAGGTCGCATGATCTTTTCCTACAAATACGCCAGTTTGTGTTCCATAAATACGATCTCCACCATATCCAGCATCTTCGATGGCCTCATAAGCCGTTTCAAGGAACATTCGATGCGCAGGATCAATATATTTAGCTTCACGAGCAGAAATTTTAAAGAATGGAGCATCAAATTTGTCGATTTCTTTCAAGAATCCACCGACACCCCCAACCATATCCTCTACATCCGTTCCTTCAGGAAGAGACTTTCCAATCATGAAATCCATGACACTATCGTTTCTCAAGGCTTCGATCCACTCATAAGCCCGGTTGTCAGGAAAATCACCAATTACCGTTTTCTCCTGTTGCAAATTGTCCCAGAATTCCTCGATGCTCCCAGCACCAGGAAACTTTCCTGCCATGCCAATGATGGCTATATCTTCATGCTCTTTGCGTGCCGAGAAGGTAGTAATCTCCTTGAGCATCGCTTTGGCATCCTGCTGAGACAACTGCTTATTTGCTGTTTTCTCCAATATAAATTGCTTGACCATTTGCATATGCTAACCCTCCGATACCAATTTACTTGCTTCCTCCGGCGTAATTTCCCCGCTGATGACCCTCGCAAGAAGAGCATCTACTTCATCATCCACATTTATTTCTTGCTCTGCATTTGCCTGTGAGACAACGTTATTCCGTGAGATTTCCTTGTGCTGTAAAGAATCTAAGTACTCGGCCATTTCAACCACACTCGGATAACTGAAAATATCTGAAATATCCACTGTCTGAGGAAAATGCTGATCCAATTTGCGGTAAAGCTGGGCTGCGAGGATCGAATCCCCCCCCATATCATAAAAACTTTCGTAAACGTCCAGTTCCTCGAGGCCGAGCACAGAGGCCCAAATTTGAGCTACCTGCTGTTCCAGTGGAGATACGTCAGTCTCTGATTTACCCGTTAAGGTTAATACAGCCTGTGTATCCTGATTCGTATACTGGAGCGGATCGGATATAGCCCGCTTACGCCTGATCCCACTCTCCACCTTGCTGGTAAATCGGAAAGGAAGCTGGTCAATCAGATTAGCCGTCGTTTCCATGTCGAGTTCCCCGGCAATAGCCTGAGGTACTCCACTGTGTAACAATAGATCGAAATACTGAATGGCCTTGTGAGTACCAAGAGATTTCCACACGGCGGGCGCATCATGCACACCGTAATTCACTGCCATCCCCGTTTCTTTCCAAGCAGGCCAATTGATGGACAATGCTGGCTTACCCTCCAAACGACGATGATGTGCGAATGCATCCAGATAGCTATTGGCTGCTGTATAATCCCCCTGTCCAAGTCCTCCAGTGAGTGCTGTAACGGATGATAGCAAGACGAAAAAGTCGAGATGATCCGAATTTACATACTTATCTAGAATCCAGGCTCCTTGAATCTTAGGTGCTAGAACATTTGTAAATACCGCAGCCTCTTTACGCAATATCATGCCGTCCCCAGCAACACCTGCAGCATGAATGACACCGTGGATGGGTCCGTAGTTTCTGCTTACTTCCTCCAGCACGGAGACCATTTCAGCTTCATCGGACACATCTGCACGGTAACAATGAAGCTGACTGCCATTGTTCTCAATCGCTTGAAGCCGTGTAATTCGAGCTGACATCTTATGATCTGTACCTGCATCCATGATTCGTTGCCATTCTTGTCGCTCTGGGACAAGTGAACGGTTGATCAGAATCAGGTTAACAGGTGCCAGCGAGGACAAATAGCTTGCCAGTTCTAATCCAATACCACCTGTACCACCTGTAATCAAATACGTACCGCCAGCCTTCACAACAACCTCATGATCTGCGCGTGTGTTCTGTTTCAGCGGAGCGATCTCCAGCGCATAGCGAACTCCATCACGGTAAGCTACATGAAAATCACGCTCATCCGGAAGACCATATAATTCTTGCTCCATACTTACTTCAGGAAGCACTTCATCCATATCCATACATCTAACTTGCAGATTAGGGAATTCCTGATTTAGAACTTTTCCTAAGCCAGCCATTGCAGCATGATATGGACGAATGACTCTTTCTTTGCCATCGACAACAACAGCTCCTGATGTCACGACAAGCCATTCTAGAGGAAGCTTCCATTTGGCTGCGGCAAATGATCTAGCGAGATGAAATAAACCATATACGCTACGTTCCATCTGGAGCGCAAGCTCAGTTCGCTCATCCGCATGATCTGGGCCAGATAAGGCTCCCAAATAAATGAAGTGGCTGACTCCAGCTTCTCTGACGTCTTCCCACATCTGATTGAGATGCTCCTCACTCAAGGATAGAGAATAAGAATCATCACTTATCTGTTTGTATTGCTCCCCTTCAACAAGTTCAATGACATGTCTGCCTCTGGATCGAAGTAATTCAGATAGTGAAGATCCAATGCCCTGATCATCCATCCATATAAGTACCGTTCCGGTTACTTGTAGCTCATTCGCCAAAGATATCGGAGCAGGTACCCAGCGCGGCTGATAGCATTCTGCTGAAGAAACAGCTAGACCTCTTTGATCATCAACTCTTTTAATCGTGTAATCATGAATGCGTACAAACACCTTGCCAGCTTCGTCCGCCATGGTAATATCAAATGTCTCAGTTTCCCCGCCATGCTGCTCCGACTTTTTAATGACATAGCTGTAAAATACAGCTGGCGTTGGACCTGATACGCTAAAGGATTTATACATATATGGAAGGTATGTACCACCGCCAAAAGCGACATTAGCCGCATTGGCTGCACAATCCATAAGCGCAGGATGAAGCGTATAAGCATCGAGATCTGTCAAATACGGATCCGGTAGCATGAGCTTAAGAAGTGCCTCATTCTCACCGATAAATATCCGCTCGACATTATTCCAACGAGGGCCGGTATCAATCGCTCCTGTTTGAAGATCGTCGTAATCAATCACTCTTTCCGTCTTGCAACGAAGCTTTATTGCCTCAAGCGACAGAACTCCCTGCTCTGAATCCGTCTTCTGTGGAGAGAGTGCCTTGATACTACCTTCCGTATGGGTAACCCAGTCTGCATTCTGATCGGTACGACTAACAATGGAAAAGGAAATTCCTCCTGCTTCATTCTTAGCCACGATCTGTGCATGCACCGTTTCGCCTGGCTTCACCATGAGAGGACTAAGAAAGGTCACTCCACTAAGCAAAAGTGAATGGCTCTTTAGTAGCCGATAACCAATTTCCCTTGCCATTTCTAAATAGGTCGTACCGGGAACGACGTAATTTCCTAGAACCTTGTGCTCATTCAACACCCAGTGATCATTCACATCAAAATCTGTGGCGAAGATGGTAAGCTGAGGTGTTTCAGCGACTAGCTGGTGAAGAACGGGATGCCAGTTCTTGTGATCCACAGCAAGCTTTAGGTTCTCCCTCTGTATCTTCTTAACGGGTACGGAGATCTCATCCTGTTGGCTTTGCACCTTGCTATTCCAGCTACGTACTTTGCGAAAAGGGTATGTTGGTAGTTGAACACGTCTATATTTGTGACTATTAAATAACAGCTCCCACTTCACCGTTGCCCCTTGAATGTATAGCTGAGCAATAGCTTGTAAAGGTTCTCTCTCATTCGGATCAATAAGAGCTTGCTGAATTTTAGAATCTGATTCTGCATCCAGTTCAGCTTTGTCTCGATCTGTCACTTCGCCAACTTGACGTGAACGTTTCACATCCGATACCTTCTTATGAACACCGTAATAGATGCCCTGCTGCTCAACTGTAATCAACGTCCCATCCATCAAACTTCTAATTCTGCTTAACAGCCCTTCTATCCCGTCTGTTATGATCGCTAAACGATGAGTATAGTGACCCCGTCCCGTTGTAGCCGTATAGCAATAATTTTCGAAATTCATCAAGTCCGGTTGACTATTGCCTATCGAATGGATTACCGATTCGTATCGCTTAAGCAGTTCCCAAATTCCCTCTTCACTTTGCGCGGAGACGGTGAATAGTTGCGGATAACCGAGTTTCCCGTTCTTGTTATGGCTCGAATATCGATCAGTCATATCCGGCGCCTCCTCTAGAACAAGATGACAATTTGTACCACTAAGGCCAAATGCGCTAATCCCACAGCGCCGTGGCCCTTCTCCAGATATCCAAGGTTGTAGCGTGTCGTTCACATATACGGGAGAATCTACAAAGGATATCTTTCGATTAGGTGTCTCAAATTGTATGGATGGCGGAAGCTCCTTGTGCTTTAAGGCCATCAAGCATTTGATAAAGCCCGCAATTCCGGCACAGTTATCCAGATGTCCAATGTTGGGCTTCACTGAACCAACGGCACAAAACTGTTTTCTCGTCGTGAATTTAGAAAAGGCACGTGTAATTCCACTAATTTCAATCGGATCGCCCAGCTTGGTTCCAGTTCCATGAGCTTCAATATATGAGATGGTCTCTGGATCTATATCTGCATCTTGCCATGCCTGAATAATTAACTGCTCCTGAGCAGCGGCGTTAGGTGTCGTAAGACCAGCAGAAGTACCATCCTGATTAATAGCACTACCCTTAATGACAGCGTAGATCATATCATTGTCTTGTAGCGCCCTATAAAGTGGCTTCAACAGGACTGCTCCTGCCCCTTCTCCAGAACCTGTTCCGTCTGAACGATCATCAAATGTCTTAGCCCGACCATCAGCTGCTTGGATACCAATCTCCCAACGCTTCTCTCCCCTGTAGGGAGTTAGAAGAATGTTAATTCCTCCGGCGAGTGCCATATCACATTCCTGATTACGGATAGACTGGCATGCCATATGTATGGCGACTAGCGCTGAGGAACAAGCCGTATCGATCATGATTGCGGGACCCTTCAAATCAAGCAGATATGCAATTCGGCTTGCCATGACAGAATGAATGTTGCTGGTGACGGAATGACCATAGTCATCAACATTTTGCAGCAATAAATGCTGCCGATAGCCATCATAGAAATCATTGCTATCACCTAAAAACACACCCGTTCGGCTACCGTTTATTTGATCCCCGCCATACCCCGCATCTTCCACAGCCGACCACATCGTTTGCAACATCATTTTCTGCTTCGGCTCCATCAGAGCGGCTTCTCTTGGTGATAAATGAAAGAAGCCTGGATCAAATTTGTCGATTTCCGGCATAAATCCGCCAATACTGTACTCCAGACCCTCTTGAGAGAATCCGTTGTTACGTAAAAATTCCATATATTCTTCAACATCGGCATGACGTTCAATCGGGAATTCACGATTACAATCGGTTCCACTGCGTAACATCTCCCAGTACTGATTTACATCCTCAGCACCTGCAAACATACCGCTAATTCCGATGACTGCTATTTCATGCTTCGATACTCTATTGACACTCAATGCGTTGTTAGATGATATATTATGATTATTCAGGTTTGCACCAATATGCTTAAAGCTCATGGTCTACCTCCTTTCATCTCATCCTGAGACCCATCATCATCCGGGTGCTCATCATGTTCCTTGATTAAATGGAATGTTCCATTTCAAGCTCATCGGTCTGAGCAGACAACCACGGAACTATCCATTCCTGCGCACCCGTGTCATTCATAAGCTGCTTCCAGCGCCGATTTTGCTCTGCTGTTGGTGTATGCTTTGTAATCATGATTTGCTTCAGTAATCCGGCCGCTGTCACCAACTGTGATTGGTGCGGAGCTTCTCCCGATTGCTCGATCTGCTGCGCTAAATCCTGTAATTCCTTATAGGGACCCACTACTCCACTACGATACTCGGCTTCGTTAAAGTTATCGTTCTTCAAACATACGGCAATTCCCAAACAGCGAGGTACGAAAGCTCGCGGAGCAGCAGGAGTCAATGCTACTAGATCAGCTTGTAATTGCTTCGCATCTTCATCCAGATCTAGACTGTATGCCTTCAACTGAGGAGCATTCTTTACTGCTAATTTCTTTAATACCGCTTGTGGTCCTAGCTCGATCACATCCGTAACGCCCTGCAATTTCAAGTAATTCATCGTATCAATCCACTGAACGGCACCCGTCATTTGCTCTGTAAGCAAAGGGATGATCTGGCCCTTATTGTCGTAGGGACGCGCCGTCACATTAGATATAACCGGAATCTGGGGCTCTTCATAATCATATTTATCAAGTTCTAGTTCCAAGAGCGCAGCAGCCGGACGCATAATCGGACTATGGAAAGGAGCGCTGACATTCAGTGGTGTAAATCGCGCACCCTCTCTTTCCGCTAATTTGCCTAGTGCATCCACGGCAGATTTATCTCCGGATACAACAATTTGATCCGGTGCGTTGAAATTAGAAATCACTACGCTGTTTGTTTCATCGGATAACTCTGTGCACCAAGTTTCGATAATACTCGGTTCTATGCCGCCTACGGCTGCCATTGCCCCTGCTCCTTGTTCCATCGCCTGCTGCATGAATATTCCACGCTTATTTACAAGTTTGACTGCATCCGCAAAACGAATGCTTCCAGAAGCAGCAAGTGCGGTAAATTCGCCAAGGCTGTGCCCGGCTAAATAGGTAGGTACTAAACCATACTCTTGCTGAAACACACGATAAGCAGCAATACTAGTCGCCAAGATAGCTGGCTGAGCGATTTCCGTCATTTTCAGCTCGGCTGCTGGACCAGAGAAGCAAAGCTCTGAAAGCTTAATTCCAATAGCCTCATCCGCCTCTTCGAAGGTTTGTTTAGCAATGGCAAACTGATCAAACCATTTTTTACCCATCCCGCTCTTTTGTGAGCCCTGCCCCGGAAATAAAAACGCAATTTTACGCATATAATTCTTCCTTTCCTGAAAACAGATTTATAATTTGCTGATAACATGAGATAAATTTCTCGGCGATCTTCTCTACCCCGGACTGCTGTAACGTTCTGCTATTGAATTCGTAGACCAGACGAATACCTCCAGGTACCAGTTCCACACTCAAATGTAGATCTGTAAGCTCAGATGCTTCTAGCTTTCGATCTGCCCCTTCAACATAAGCAGCCCTAATGGGGCGATTAAGACCTTCACCTTCCACCCATTCGTGGGCACCACGCTTCGATGGCATGAAGCCAGACTGCTGCTTCATATAAAGTCGCTGCTCCCTAACTGTACTGAGTAGCTCTTCCATCGTTTCAATTTGTAAGAAGTCCACGTAAAGCGGGTGTATACCAATCCCTCCCTGACTCAGATATGAAATGGAGAGATCTCCGCAATCTGCAGCTTCTGCCAGCGAATAGATAAACGCCATTGCCGTAAGATCAAAGAGGTCTGCGTTTCGACTTTCCGCCGCATGGATAGCATCACGGTAAAACCGCTGCGGAACGCTCACCTCCAGCACGTCAGTATCAGCTACTTCACCCAATCGATGTAGGTACTCTTGACCTAATACAAAGGAAGGTAAATCATACTCTTCCTGCGTTACAGAGTTACGTGTGACCCATTCTGCTAAAGCAGCAATAGTTGGATACGTGAATAAGTCGGCTACCTGTGCAGTCGCAGGATATTGCTGCTCAAGTTTGGCGTATACCATGACGATTAAGGTGGAATTTCCGCCTATTTCAAAAAAGTTATCGTATATGCTGATCTCTTCCCGTTTTAGAATATCCGTCCATATTCGGCGGATTGCCTCCTCCACTTCCGTCTGGGGACGTTCATCTGCCGAAATATGTAGTAGTCCCTTTAGCGAGTCCGGTGAAGGCAGGCACCCCCTGTCCAGCTTGCCATTCAGTGTCATTGGCATCTCTTCCAGGTACATAAATTGTCCAGGAATCATATAATCGGGAAGTGTTGCGGAGAGCCCAGAGCGTAGCGCATAGCTACTCTGTTCCGCAGCTCCGCTGTAGTAAGCGGTAAGAACAGGGTCGCCTGATCCGTTTCGGCTAACTGCAACGGCACAGCTGTGTATCCCTTCCATCTTAGATAACACCTGTTCAATCTCTCCAAGTTCGATTCGGTAACCCCGAATTTTCACTTGGAAGTCCTTCCTCCCTAGAAAAATGATACGTCCATCCGGAAGCCTGCGAGCCAAATCTCCTGTCTTATACATCAAAGTACCCGGATGAAATGGATTAAGAACGAATTTTTCCATAGTCAATCTCTCTCGGCCCCAGTACCCTCTAGCCAAGCCGTCACCACCAATACATAATTCACCTTCAATGCCAGCCGGCTGTAGCGAGTGGAATTCATCGACGATATATAATTGTGTGTTCACAATTGGGTTGCCCAGTGACACCGCAGTTCCCTTATGAATGCGCTCAATGGCTGACCATACCGTTGTTTCGGTAGGACCATACATATTGTAGATCCGTGCCTTCGTCAGTGCAGCTAGCCTATCCGCTAACATCTGAGGGAAATCCTCTCCTCCGATCATGATATCCGTTAGCTGCTCGAAGCAAGATAGACCAAGTCCACTGGTAAGAAAAAGTTGTAACCGCGACGGCGTCATTTGAAGCATTTCTACCCCAGTGTCCTCTATAAGACCACTTAAGAGTAATGGATCCTTCTGTGCCTTTTCAGGCGCAATTACAACCGTCATACCACAGATTAGAGGGACTATGGATTCAAGCACGAAGATATCAAACGAAATGGTAGTTAGATTCAAAATTCGTTTTCCATGACTAAGCCCTAACTCTCGCTTCATACCCACTGCAAAATTGTGAACCGATTGATGCTCAATCATTACACCTTTCGGCTGACCCGTTGATCCTGATGTATAAATGATATAAGCCAAATCTTGAGAGCGATGAAGGCAAGGAGGAGTAATCGTGGAGTAGATGCTCCAATGAATTTGATCCAATCGAATCTGTTCACTTTCAGAGTCTTGTTCACCAAAAGTCTGTAGACAATCCGATTCGGTCAACAACAGACGTGATTGACTGTCCTCCAACATATAACGAATTCGTTCTGACGGGAAATCAGGATCCATTGGCACATATGAAGCACCTGCTTTTAACACAGCAAGAATACCTGCAATCATATTGAACCCCCGTCTAACCATCAATCCGATCCGATCGCCAGGAGACACTCCCTTCTCCAATAGCATCCATGCGATTTGATTCGAACGTTGGTCGATCTCGCTATAGCTCATCCGCTGACTGTCAAATATTAATGCTTCCGCGCCTGGTGTGCGTTGTACCTGTTCTTCAAATAGCTGATCCAACGTAAGATTTGTATCATAATCTAGCTCGGTATGATTTAGCGCCTGCATCAACTCAAGCTCTTCTCGCGTCAGCATTTGGATAGCATGTAGCTGGATGTCTGGCTGATAGAGGGTTTGTTCGAGAACCTGAATGAAATGAGCCGCAAGTCTTTCCACAGCTTCTGCCTGATATAGGCCACGTTGATAATGAATCTCGAACTGAATACCAGAGCCTGAGTTAGAAAAAACAAAATCACACGATGTTTGGGAGGATTCATTCCATTCATGCACTCCCTGAAAAGCAGCCATTGAACGAAACAAAGGCAAGCTATCTGATAACCGTTCAACATCTAATTGTGGAAGAAGTGTATTCAGGGACACATTCTTATACTTTTTCGCACCCAAGCATGAATGTTTGATAGAGCTTAGCAGTTCTTTAAAGCTCATATTGCCGTCAATACGAGCTCGAATGGCTGCAAGCGGACGTTCACTCGGTTCATTGCGGAATGGAGGCATGCCGAGTATGAAATCTTTTCTACCTGAATAACGGAATAATATATACACCAGTGCCGCCGCCAGCACGACATATGTAGCAAAATCTGAATTTGCACTTACTTGGAGCAGACGTGTATTTAAAGACTCTGGTAACGTAAAGAGCAGTTGTTTACGATGGGTTTTTCCTACTTCATCAAGGTTCTCAGAAACTTCCGAAGGTACTCCACCCATGGTGATGGGTCCACGCAGCTCCTCAAGCCAATACGCCCTTTCCTCGTTATACTTGCTTCCAATTTGTGACTCAGCAGTGTGTTCAGAAAGTACACCCGATTGGTCATTCATCGCTTTGCCTCCTTTATACCATCGCTGCAATCTGCAAATAAGGATGACTAGTCTCTTCTTTAATCCGATATGCGATGTCTTCTACCTCGATCTCAGACAGTCCCTTCGTCCGTAATATCGTATATAACATACCGAAGGCATCCTCGATCTGATCCATACTTGGGGGAATGCCATCCCGCTCCGTTTGCTCAGCCATTTCCTCAATACGTTGGTACGGCTCCACCACTCCGCTACGAAACAACTCAAAATTCTCATTCGTATTCGGTGTCGAAACAGCAGCAGCGAGCATGCGATTCAGAAGCATCAATCGATGCTTGGTATATTCAGGCTTACTGCCAAACATCGAGAATAACTCATTCCGATCAGCAACCTGATCAAAGCTATATGTCTTCATCGCCGGTGTTTCTAGCTTCACCAGTGCGGACAAGACATTTTTCGGACCCAGCTCAATCGCCATGGTAACACCCATCCGTTTGAGATACTTTAGCGTTGCCTGCCACTGAACAGGACGCAGAAGTTGACTCGCGAGCAGGCCAGCAACCGATTCTTTGCCTCGATAGGGTCTGGCACTTACATTTGAAATGACTGGCATTTTGAAATGCTCGTACCTGATTTCCGACAACGTCGATTTAAATTGTGCTACAACCGGCTCCATCCATTGTGAATGAAAAGGTGCGCTCATCATTAAAGGTGTAACGTTACCCCCATTTTCAAGAACCAGGTCTTCAATTGCATAAACACCCGCGCTTGATCCTGAAATGGCCGCTTGTAATTCGGCATTGTAGCAGCTCACTGAAGCTTCAGATCCTTGCTCCTCTAATGCATTACACCACGTCTCAAGCTGTGCAGCCGATACTTGGTCAATGATACTCATCGCGCCATCACACTCATCTGCATATTGCTGAGCTAAGGTTCCTCTCACTTGAGCTAGACGCACTGCATCGGAGAAGCGAATCGCTCCGGCGCATGTCAGTGCGGAATACTCACCTAAGCTATGACCTGCACAAAAATCTGGAGTTACGCCAATTTCTTGCATAAACACACGATACGCGGCGACGCTTGCCGTCAATAGAGCAGGCTGCATACGAGATGGCTGATTCAGTTCAGACATGCTGCCTGAGAAGCACAGACTCGCCAGATCATACCCTAGAATATCTCCCGCTTCCTCAAACGTCTGTCTTGCAATCGTGAATTGATCAAATAAGCTCTGACCCATTCCGATGTAATGAGATCCCTGACCGGGAAATAGAAATGCTATCTTTTCCATGTAGCATGAACCTCCTTTCATATTCGAATCATTACAATGATTGAACCTGAACATCTACATAATCTGGAGTGGACGGAATAGCTTCCATATGATGCTCGAACAGAACCATTTCACCTGTCCGTTCGACTTCTTGGAATCCAGCAAAATGATACGTAATGCTCATCATCCGATTTCGATCATTAGGTACTAACTTCGCTTGAAGAACAACGCCCGCTTCCTTCGCCATTCGAATCACATGGTTCAGCATGATGGAACCCACACCACGAGACATGACTCTGCACGACATCAGCAAGAGCTGCAGCGTCCATACCTTCTCACTACATTCAAGTAGAAGCAGGCCAATTTTGCCGTAGCTTCCGTATATGTCTTCCAGACCTGCGATCAACAGCTTATGATTGGGAGATTGACGCAGCGCATCTAATTCTTCATACGAATACGTATATCCCGTCGTGTTCAGCTGATGCGTTCGTACAGTCAGTTCCTCAGCACGCTGTAGATCGAAAGGTCCGACGGGTGCAATGGTAAACTTCATCTGAAGGGAGGCTAGAAATTCCTCTTGCGGCCCCTCATACTGCTCCTCCAGCTCTTTGCGTACTTGATCGCTGCGGTACATGAACCGTCTTTGCTTCGAATCATCCGCGACAAACTCAGGGTTAAAGTCAGCATCATCTAACAGCTCCGCAATATTCGCAGCATCATAACAGCGGATCGTAGGCAGCGCTTGCTTGACTTCATCTCTTTCGAACGGCTGATCATCAATAAAAGCGATCGTATCCATTCCGATATTCAGAGATTTCACTATGCTTTCAATGGAAATGGATTTCGCACTCCAATGGATTTGCGGATACAGAAAATATTCATCCAATCCAAATGTACGCAGACGCTCCATAGCATGTTGATAATCATTTTTGCTAGCTATCGATTGAAGAATGCCTCTGCGGTCGAGCTCCTTAACAATATCTGCCACACCTTCTTTGAGACTAACTTCTCCATCTTCAAGGAGAACCCCGTTCCAGAGCGTATGATCGAGATCCCAGACCAAGCATTTGATTTTGGCTATCTGCTCTGCTTGAATTACAGAATTAAGATTGACTGTCATGGCTCCTCTTCCCTTCTCTTCAAAAATCGCTGAGACTGTATGCATCAGATGCGATGACTAATTCATGCATTTGTGTGGTGCCTTCGATAATTTCCATGACCTTCGCATCGCGTAAGTAACGCTGTACCGAATAATCACGGCTACAGCCATTCGCGCCATGAATCTGGACTGCTTCATTGGCAGCTTTAGTAGCGGCGACCGATGCAAAATATTTAGCTACCCATGTCGCCAGAAGACCCTGCGAGTCGCCCTCATCTTTCAATCGACCTGCATCTTCGCATAGCAAACGCGCGGCTTTGGTGTTTACGGTCATTTCCGTAATCATCTTCTGGATGAGTTGTTGATTCTTCAGCAGCGTACCAAATGTCTCACGTTCGCTCGTATAGCGTAGACAAGCATCTAGGCATGCCTGCAAAATACCAACACATCCCCAAGCAATCGTATATCGACCATAATCCAAACAACTCATTGCGATATACGGAACACCCAATCCTTTGCTTCCAAGGATTGCGTCATGTGGGATTAGACAGTTCTCCATCCGAAGCTCCGCGATCATCGAGGCTGTTGTGCCAAAGATCCCTTTAAGGGGAACAATCGAGAGTCCCGGGGAGGTGCGTGGAACAAGAAATGCCGTTGGCTCACCATCTAACTTGGCGAAAATGAGGAACAAATCAGCGATTTGCCCAAAAGTGATCCATTTCTTGCCCCCTTCAAGCACATAGCCTTCTTCAGTGACGGTTGCTGTGGTCATGATCGCTTTCGCATCCGTACCCGCTCCTGCTTCACTTAATCCAAAAGCACCTATCGTTTGACCGGAAGCCAGCTGGGGAAGCCACTTCTGTCTCTGCTCCGCTGTACCGAAGCGCTCAACCGCTAAACTTGCCATTCCATGCACCGTTAGCAGGCTTCGGACCGATGAGCAGGCTCTTCCCATTTCTTCACTAAGTGCTCCCAGCGACTTCATATCAAGTTCAAGTCCGCCAAATTCCTTCGAAATGACGGCGCCTAAATATCCTTCCTCTCCCATTTGCTGAATGATCGATTGAGGGATGGCTTCTTCACTGTCCCAACGATCCGCCTCATGCACGATATACTGTTCAGCAAAGGACCTAAATGCCTCTCTGCCTGCCAACTGCTGTGTTGCGCTGCCTATGTTCATCTCCTAATCCCCCTTCTTATGCTGGTTGTTTGAGGCGCTCTACCAACTCAACGATCGAATTTATCGAACGGAAGTTGTTAAAGTCCAGATCGGCTGGCTGAATACGTAGTGAAAATTCTTTTTCTAAAAACATCACGAGCTGCATCGCAAACAATGAATTTACAAAGCCTAGTGCGAAAATATCATCATCATCAGCAATCTCGCTTTTTCTGAAAAACCGGGATAAAAATGCCTTCACTTTTACTTTTGTCTCTTCCATTTCATATTCCACCTTTATCTATAATTTAAATTAGGAAACCTGATATTCGTAAAATCCTTTGCCGCTTTTTCTTCCGAGGTAACCCGCATCCACCATTTTCTTCAGCAGCGGGCACGGACGATATTTACTATCGTTATAAGCTTCATACAAGGCCTCAATGGAATACAGGATCGTGTCGAGCCCGATAAGATCACCCGTCTCCAGCGGACCACTCTTGTGACCGAAGCAAGTCTTGAATAACGTATCCACATCTTCAGCTGTAGACACCTGATCCTGAATGAGAAAGATTGCTTCATTAATCGTGAGCATCAGTACCCGGTTGGATACAAAGCCTGGCATGTCATTGACGACGATACATTCCTTGTTCATGGCTTGCAGAAGATCCCTTGCGGTTTGTATGGTTTCTTCAGTGGTGTAGTGTCCCCTTATCGCTTCAACCATAGGCTTCAGTGGTACCGGGTTCATGAAATGCATCCCAAGAATACGATCTGCACGTTTCGTCAGTGCTCCGATTCGAGTAATCGAAATACAAGAGGTATTCACTGCAAATACACAGTGCTCTGGGCAAATGGCATCCAGCTTAGGATAAATCTCCTTCTTAATCTCCCATTTCTCAGTCGCATTCTCGACAACAAAATCAGCATCATGAAGCAAATCATAATCTGTAGAAAATTCGATAGACTCCAATACTTTTTCAGGAGCATCAGGGGCTAGCGTTTTATCAAAAAATGCCTGCATTCTTACGTTGTTATAAATTTCCTCCTTGGCTTTCGTTAATGCAGCCTCAGAGACATCGATCATCTTGACCTGAAAACCACCTTGAGCCAAACTTTGTGATACCCCGATGCCCATGACCCCTGCACCGATGACACCTACGACTTTAATCATTTCATCTACTCTCCTTTATTAGTTTCTGCATGTGGCTCATAGGCCGCTGCTTGGTCAAAATTCAAACTCCAGCTCGGTTTCAGTACCGAAAAAGTTTCCATGTCTCTCACTTTCTAATTCAAGCTGTTGGATCGACGAGGAGAGGACAGATGGTAAAGATCTTAACAGCTGTGCATAATCGTCAGCCCACTGCTCCATCGTGTGTTGTTTGAAGAGAGCACTGCTATATTCCAAATGAAAGAGCATCCCTTCTTCTTGAAAAATACCTTCAAGCGCTACATCCAGCTTAGATACACCGGCATGATGCGGGTATTCTGATACATCCACCCCGTCCATGTCCATTCGTTTGGATCCGGTATTTTGCAATATAAATGAGACATCGAATATCGGATGACGGCTAAGGTCCCGCTGGGTAGAGGTCTGTTCGACGATGATTTCAAAAGGCAGATCCTGATGATCAAAGGCTTTTATTGTATAATCTCGTACCTTTCCGATAAATTGTCCGACGTTTGAAGAAGGCTCCACCTTATTTCTCAGAGGTAACATGTTGATAAACACGCCGAAAACCGACTGTACATCTGCATGAGAGCGACCCATTACAGCTGAACCGATTACAATATCCTTTTGTCCTGAGTATTTATAGAGCAGAACATGGAAGGCTGCGAGCAGAACCATATATAATGAAGCTCCCAAATCTGAAGCCACCTGTTCAAGCTCCTTTACAACAGAAGCTGTGACCATAAACGATAGTTGCTCCCCTTCTGTGCTCTTTCTACCGTTTCGTGGATAATCCGTGAGCAATTGCAAAATAGGAACACCGTCTTCAAATTCCTTACTCCAAAATGTCTTTTCTCTTTGATACGCATTTTCGGCAAGCCTATCGTTCTGCCAGACTGCGTAATCCTTATATTGAATCGATAAGGAAGGTAGTAGCTTCCCAGCATATAGAAGCGATAGCTCTGCAAGAAACGTGTCCAGCGATACCCCATCGCAGATTATATGATGCATATCAAATAGAAGAAAATGCTTGTTTTGCGTTAGCTTGACGAGCTCAATCCGTAGTAACGGTGTACGGCTTAAATCAAAGGGACGAATAAATGCCGCAATCTTCTGTGGCAATTCCGCTTCTGCACCCTCCGAATATGGAATCGAGAATGTGGAATTTTGCTCAATCCGTTGCATGGGTCCAGTGTCCGTGAGCTCAAAGGTAGTGCGGAACGCCTCATGTCGCATGACAAGCGTATGAACGGCATTCGTAAATCGCTGTACATCGAGTTCACCTTCTAAATACAGAAAGCGTGGATGATTAAATACGATACTTGCCCCCTCCAACCGATCGACCACAAACATTCGATTTTGTGCTGAAGATAACGGATAACTCTCTTGAATGGGTGCAATAGAAATGCCAATTGTATTGCTAGATTCGGGGGTAATCATGCATTCCAAAAAAGAACCAAATTGTTCAACCGTTAGCCGTGTTAGTAAGTCGCCGGGATGCATTCGGATTTGAAGCTGTTTATTTAACGTATTTACGATGCGAATACCTAGTACTGAATCACCTCCCATTTCATAGTAATTGTGGTACACATTCATATCATAGATGCCAAGTGTTTCTGCCCATACCTGAGCTGTAATTCTCTCTGCATCGCTGTATATTCCATTATCTCTTCCTGATAGCTGCACAACACGGGCTATGCCATTAGATGCTCGTGAGTTCGTACCTATAGATGAACCTGCTGCTGTTGTCGAACATAACATTCCTGGTTGTGCTGTAATGTTAGCGCGGCTCTTTGCCCCTAACTCCAATTCGTAAATAATAGAATCGTGCATACGATATGGCATTTCAGGCAGCAGCCGGATCATTCTAGAATCGAAATCAAGCGAGCCGATAAGCACTTGACTGACGTCCTTGTTAACAATTAGATCAAACTGGCTCATCGCCTCTTCCGTCCGAAGTGCTCTCATCAAGGTATCAACAGCAAACCCGGCTTTGACAGCCATGCCACGTTCCTTCCAAGTGGACCAATTGATCGTAATGGATCTAGTGCCCTGCTTACGCTTCATCGCTGCATATGCATCCAAGTAAGTATTCGCCGCGATGTAATCCCCTTGACCTGGTGCTGGGAAAAAGGTTGCTAGTGATGAACAAAGAATAAAGAAGTCTAATGCTTCACCAGACAATAATTGATCAAGTTTCATCGTTCCGTTTATTTTCGGAGATAACACACGCTTAAACTCAGTTTCCTGCTGTTCATTCAGCATTTGATTTCCAGGCACGCCTGCGGCATGTATGACACCACGTATACCTGCATTCGATTTATCCTTGTATCTAATCGCGGTTAAGATTTTCTCCATCGCTACCACATCAGATACATCACCTGCATAACAATCCACCCTAGATCCAAGCGCCTCGATTGCTATGACCTCTTCAATTTTGCTGCGAATCTCATTAGCGCCGGTTCCTTCTTCTAGAATCTGCGGCCATTGTTCACGGGTTGGAAAAGCGGTCCGACTAATCAACGCAAGATTAACGTTCTGACGTGAAGCCAGATACTTAGCCATCTCCAGTCCGATATCACCTAGACCCCCAGTGATGATATAGATGCCACCTTTCCTAATCACTAAAGGATCGTCTTTGAGCCTACTTGGATCAATC
Source organism: Paenibacillus sp. Y568 (assembly GCF_059445545.1). Lineage (NCBI taxonomy): Bacteria > Bacillati > Bacillota > Bacilli > Caryophanales > Paenibacillaceae > Paenibacillus > Paenibacillus sp. Y568. Next base: position 93,267 of record NZ_JCAIUM010000018.1, on the reverse strand, counting down.
GGCTGCAATTCTAGGGCATACCGTTGTCCTTGCCTAATAGCAATCTGATATTCCTTATCAAAATGTAATAGTTCTTCTAATACTGCTTCTACATCTGCATCATCATCCGTGTCCAAAGCTTTGCATAGCCAATCAGGGTTCTCCTTGGCAATAGCTTTGCCAAGGCCAGTCATTACTGCACGCTCCGCATGAACAGATACTTCCTTGTCGTCAACAACGAATGCTTGATTTGTAAGGAGTGATAGCTTCAGTGAGCGTTCGCTGTAATCTGATTGCAGTGCTTTAACAGTGCGGAATAGATATACCTCATCCGCTGAAGCTTCCTCCTGCTCTCGCTTCGTCTCTAACGGAGCATTTGCACCAACGTAGACGATATGTTCAAGAAGATAGCGTTCCTTCAGATCAGCGAATAATTGATCGAAATCCGCCTGGCAACCTGGCATATCCACATGCTGACCATGATGGATTACAGTAGCAGTGCTAACTAGCTGTACTTCAATCACAGGATAACCTTTATCCCTGAAAGCATCAGAGATTCGCTTACCCCATTGCAGATTATTAGCGCTTTTTAGTATGAGCACCGCTTGGGATTCCATTGAAATGGGTGAGCCGACGGACTCAAGCTTAGGAGCAGGTACCCAGCCCAATTGATAATGCATCGCATCCCTTGCGCTATAGCTCGGCTGGGAAATCACCTTCGGTATATCCAGCCAGCAACGATGACCCTCGAAGGGATATAACGGCAACGAGTAGTTCTGAACCTTTGGGGATGAATAGAGTAATGTCCAATTGATCCGAGCTCCGTTCACATAATCATTTCCCAATTTCTCAGCATGTTCAGTTGTCCAATCTCGCTGCTTAAGCCATTCATCGAGCTGAGTATTGGCTTCAGCCGACTTCTGTCTACGTTCACCTTCAGTCAGATCGCCAGACTGCTGGGTGTTCAATTGCTGTTGACCCGAGATTCGGTGGGCTCCATATTGGACCCCCTTCGGTAGTCGGTCCGATTGCCAAGATCCCTTCAGTTGATTAAGAATCTGTAGCTGCTGTTTAAGCTCCATTGCATCCTTAAACACAAAGGCCAACCGATGTTCGAAATGACCTCTTCCGTTGTTTGCCGTAAAGCAAAGGTCATGTGGATCTGTTACTTCCTCACGTGACAACCATTCCACATACTTCAATATCAATTCATTCAGTGCTGACTTCGTTTTTGCGGATAGAGTCAAGACAAAGGGCTGATTCTTCTCTGACACTGGGTTTGGCATTCTCTCTTCACGCTGTGTTGGCGCCTCTTCCAGAATCAAATGACAATTCGTACCGCTAAATCCGAAAGAGCTCACTCCGCAGCGCCGCTTCTCTTGACTCTCCCACTCTCGAAGCTTCGCATTGATATAAATGGGCGAATCGATAAAGTCGATTTTGCGATTGGGCTGCCCGAAATGAATCGTTGGCGGAAGCTCCTTGTATTTCAAAGCAAGAACAGCCTTGAGTAAATTAGCCATACCGGCGCATTCGTACAAATGTCCAATATTCGGTTTCACGGAACCAATTGCGCAGAAGTTCCTTTTATCCGTGAAGCGAGCAAAGGCATTCTTCAGCCCTTCCATCTCTAGAACATCGCCAAGTTCTGTGCCCGTGCCATGTGTTTCAATATAGGAGATCGATTCAGGATCAACTCCTGCCTTCTCCCATGCACGGGTAATGACATCAGTCTGAGCCTCTGGATTGGGAGCTGTAATACCCATCGATGTCCCATCTTGATTTAGTGCACTCCCTTTGATAACTGCATAAATCTGGTCTCCATCCTGAACAGCTTGCTTCAGTGACTTTAGGACAACGGCGACGCAGCCTTCGCCGATCCCCGCGCCATCGGCATGTTCATCAAATGTCCGTGTTCGATAATCCGAGGATTCCACCCCTGTCGTAAACACGTCCGTAACGATCGGAACGGTATGAATCTTTACCGCTCCAGCAACAGCCATGTCACAATCGCCTTGCCGGATGCCTTGACACGCCATATGTACGGTCACAAGCCCTGAAGAACAAGCCGTGTCGATTAGAACCGTTGGCCCCTTCAAATCTAACAAGTAGGACAACCTAGTCGGAATCATCGCGGCAAGATTAGCTGCTATGGAAATAGGAACAGAGGAAGGATCAACGTCGACAATCATTTGCTGATATTTATCCTTTATGGTGTCAGAGAACCCTGTGTATACACCCGTACGCGATCCCGCTAAGCGCTCCCCTCCATAACCGGCATCCTCCAGAGCATGATATCCCACCTGCATAAACAATCGTTGGTTTGGGTCCATAAGACTTGCCTCTTTGGGCGACAATCGGAAGAAGGGGTAATCGAACTTATCAATATCCTCGAGAAATGCACCCTCACCAAAAGCAATTTGTTCATCTGGCGTGCCTTTAAACCTTAGATAATCCCGTATATCTACTGCTCGCTCATCTGGAAACTTACGGATGGCATCGGTACCGCTTTGGATGAGATTCCAGAATTGCTCGGAGTCATCTGATCCCGGTAATCGGGACGCCACTCCAATAATGGCAATGGGTTCTTCTGGCTCCTGACCTTTGCTACGAAGAAGCTCCAGCACCTCTAACGCTGCCTGCTTATCCATCCTTCCGCTGGCTGTATGCTCCAAGATCGACTTCATTACCTTTTCCATGACTCACCACCTGTTCTTGGTTTATGGATGATCCTTTCCTTGCATCATGCGTCATCCATCATGCTACTTCATGAATTCCATCATTTGATCAATGCTCCATTTACCACTTTGCATTTCATCAAGCAGTTTAGAGATATCTGGTTTTTCATCTTCATTTGATTTATTCGATCTTGATAAACAGTTGTTAGATGAATTTTTATTCTTCGTTGTCAAATATTCAGCAAGCCGAGAGATTGAGGTATACGTAAATAGATCTGTCAGCTTTAGCTTCCCAGGATATAATTTTTGCAGCCTTGCGTACATCAGGTTCAGCATGATGGAATTCCCTCCAAGCTCAAAGAAATTGTCAAACACATTAATTTCCTTGAACCCAAGCACCTCCTGATATACCGTGGCGAGAGTCATTTCCACTTCCGAATAACTTGAGCCTTCGCGTCCTGACATTTGGATCGTCACTAACATGTTCTTCTCGCTAACATGGGTTTCAAGCATCCTGGACTGTTCGCTCACAGTTCTCTTAACGACAGCCTCAATTTCGGGCGCAAGCTTGAATGGGAAAAGCTCCATCATACTGAGGTATTGGCTTTCCAAATTCATTTGTCCAACCATAATCTGTGTAATGTCACGGTGAAGGATTTCATCCAATGCCTTCATAGCCACTTCAGTTGCTAGTAGCTTGTAAAGCCCATCGTGATTCGATCCTTTGTCTACAGCTAGACCAATGTCTTTCCATTTCACCCAATTGATCGTCTGAGTCCGTTGTCCTTTTGCACTTCGATAAGCTGCAAAAGCATCCAAATAGGAATTGGCGGCACAATAATCTCCTTGACCCGCTTCACCGATCAATGAGGCTCCTGATGAGTAGAGAAGGAAGAAATCAAGCGGATCTCCTTGCGTAAGATGATCTAGAATCCAGGTTCCGTTCACTTTGGGTACATATACTTCGTTAAAGACATCAAGCGACTTATTGATTAAGAAGCCATCTCCGGCAACCCCCGCGCTATGAACAATTCCATAAATCACGCCATACTGGCTTCGTATATCCTGTAGGACTAAATTCATAGCATGAATATCAGAGACATCCGCTGAGTAACTGGAGACAACTGCCCCTTTAGCCTCCAGCTCCATAATCCCTTGCAGCTTGGTGGATAGGCTGTGATCATCCCCTTCAAGTAGGCTATTCCAATGCTCACGAACTGGAAGAGGTGCCCGGCTTACGAGAGCGATATGTGCTGCACCACGCTCTGCTAGATACTTAGCAGCTTCAAGTCCTAGCGCACCCGTTCCCCCTGTAATGATATAAGCTCCTTCATCCCTAACCTTCACCGGAATTTCAGCATAATCAGACAACTCCGCCTTCGAGAAGCGCTCCATGTACTTGGTCCCTGATCGAAATGCAATATTGTAGTACTCTCTCTCCAAATATAGCTCTTCTAAAATATCATCAGGCCCTGTTGCTGCATCTATATCAATGGCCCGGCATCGCAGGTTGTCGTATTCCGTATGTACCACCTTACCAAGTCCAAACAACGCGCCTGCCTCAGGGTTCAGTCCCGGTTCATCACCACTGACGTGATGTACATGGTCTGCAATCAATAAAATGTCTACCCGCTGCTGACACCCTGCACGGATTAGTGAACGTACGAGGAAAAGCAAGCTGTAAGTCCCCTGAGCTTGACTTTGTTCGAATTGCTCCAATGAAAGATTGGAGCGTTCCCCTCTCAAGTTATAAGGACTGGCCATATGAATCACACGACCAATCTCACCTGCTCCTATCCAATGCAGCAGCTGATCAAAATCATCCTCACTACCGTTCACAATGCAGCTTTCTGCTCCTATCTGCTCAAAGTGATGACCAAACCTCGCTGCAACTACGAACTCCCCCTTATTGCGCAGTCGCTCTATAATGAGTTCAGCCATCGGATTTCCATTGGATAACACGAGCACCTTACCTGTCAGTTGCGAAGAGTCACGCTTTGTCTTCGGCATCGTCTCCCAGTTAATCTTGTAGTAGAGTTGATCGCTAAGCGGCTCACTGCCTAGCCCACCTGCTGCTTCATCTTTGTTGTCACCTGCCTTATCTCTTTCCATTGGAAATGCCATTTGCGACCTCGCGCGTTGGCGAATGTCCGGATCATTCAGCCAATGAACATCCCGTTCGAAAGGATACGTTGGAAGCGGAACCCGATGAATGCTGTATCTTTTATACAACTGATCAAAATCGATTGAAGCTCCATTTACATACAACTGGCATAATCTGCTCCATTCCGCATGTTCCGAATGACTTAGGGCAAGCCGCTCTACCAGCTTCTCTGCTAGTTTAGTAAGATTGGCTTCTGCTCCATACGGAACAAGCCCATCTTCATCCTTGCAGAACACATGAATGTCATCTCCCTGAATCCCATTCCTCCCTAAGGTGCTTAGAAGGCTTCTCAGCTCTGATAGCTCATTGACCAGAAGCGCAAGGCGGAAGCGGTTATGTCCCCTGCCGGTATTAGCGGTGTAACATAATTCCTCCAATGTAAGCGAGGGATCACCCTGTAAATAATCTTCATAATCGTGGATGAGCCGGCGTAGCCCGCTCTCACTGCCTGCCGACAGAGTTAGTAGATTAGGCTCCGTTCTAACCTCAGGCGCTCCACCCGTAGTTACACGAATGGGAGCTTCCTCCAATATCAGATGACAATTCGTACCACTAAAACCGAAGGAGCTTACACCGCATCGATGCGGTGAATGCCCAAGATTCCATTTTCGCGGAGTGGTGTTTACGTATACTGGAGAGTCTGTAAATCGAATCTTCTTATTTGGACCGTTGAAATGTAACGTTGGAGGAATGATGCCTTGCTTGAGCGCAAGTGCCGCCTTAACCATTCCTGCAATGCCTGCAGTCTGATAGGAGTGACCCGTATTCGATTTTAGCGACCCTATCGCGCAGAACTGCTTCTTGCCCGTAATCCGTCCAAAAGCTTTTTTCAATCCCTCAATCTCAATCGGATCTCCAATCATTGTGCCCGTTCCGTGAGCCTCAATGTACGATATCGTAAGTGGATCAATGTTTGCATCCTGCCATGCTTGGATATATAGATCTGCTTGTGCCTGCATGTTTGGGGCTGTAATCCCAATAGAACGACCATCCTGATTAACGGCAGACCCTTTAATTACTGCATAGATGTGATCTCTGTCCTGCAATGCTTGAACTACAGGCTTAAGCAAAACCGTTACGACACCTTCTCCCATTGCTGCGCCATCCGACTGAACATCAAATGTGCGTGTTTTTCCATCCGAAGACTCCATGCCGACTTTGTCCTCTGCTTGGTCCAGAGGGAGTAAGTTAAGCCGTATTCCTCCAGCAATTGCAAGCTCGCAATCCCCTTTTCTTAGTGCCTGACATGCCGTGTGCACAGCCACCAGTGAGGAGGAGCAAGCCGTATCGATAATCAAGGCAGGACCTTTCAAATCAAGAAAATAGGATATCCGACTTGCGATAATCCCTGACAAATTGCCAGCAATTGAAGCTGGTTTATGTTGTGGATCTACCCATTCGTCGATCATTTGACGATAATTGTAGCCCCCCAAATCGCCAACATATCCGATATACACTCCTGTCGCACTGCCGCTAAGCTTCGTTCCACCATATCCGGCATCCTCAAGTGCTTCCCACGCTGACTCCAGTAACAGCCTTTGATCAGGGCTGGTTAGACTGGCTTCAGTAGGCAGCATACGGAAGAATTTTGCATCAAATTGATCAATATGCTCCAAATATGCGCCTGGCATATATGATTGATCTTCCGCACGCTTACCTATCCATTGCAGAAACTCATCTGTGAAAGCCCGCCGCTGCTCTGGAAAGGAGTTGGTTGAATCCACTCCTGCTTCGATATGGTCCCAAAACTGTCTCCAGTTATCCGAGCCGGGTAGACGAACTGAAATCCCAATAATCGCTACCTCTTGGCCTCCCGCTTCATTTCCTTCTTCTGAAGATATTTCAGGAGAATGTTCATTGAACTTGAATTGATGTACATCAATATTCTTCGGCTTCATTGGCTTCCTCCCGTTCCACCGCTGCTCGTTACCTGTTCGTTTAGATGCGTTTCTTCTTCATCTGCCTGTTGAAGCAAGAACTGCATGAACCGGATCAAATTATTCCACCATTCCTCCATTGCCGTACGCTGCAACCGATGATGATTAAATTCGAGCACCATCTTGAAATACTGTTCCTTCTCTTCAGCAATCACCACTAGATCGAAAAGCTGTAACCAATCTTTACGGACTAACAACAGATTAGCATCACAGAAGAGTGGCAATCTTTCTTGCTCTTGCAACGTTACGGGCTGCTGACGAAGCTGATCTAGCGTATGAAATACACCATCTTTTTTAATAGAATAGTTGACCTGCCCGATATACTCCGCGAAGTCACTAACATTCTCAAACTTGAAGGTATACTCATGTACCCCATCATTCTGTAAATGTAGGCACAGTGGAAGGTCGGGCGGAGCTCCAATCAAGAAGAGCATGTAGGCGAAGGCTGTTGCACCCACACTCATCAGATTCACATCGAGCTGGCGTGCGAGCGCATGTAAACGGCTCAGTTCTTCAGCCTTGAAGATGTACTCTAGACGAACATTCGAAGATTTTGCCTGAAGGCTTGAATGATTAAGCACATAAGCCATTGGAAGAGCGATCGGCTGTAGCCTTGTCTCCTGACTGGTAGAAGCAATATAGCTTGCGATCTGAGCAATCGTAGGCATGGCAAACGGATCGGTAATTTCAATCATGCCTGGGAAAAGCTGTTCAACCTCATCCACCATTTGAATTAGCAGGCTTGAAGAACCGCCGATTTCAAAGAAATTATCATGGATTCCAATACGTTTAGTATTCAATAATTCACACCATAGCTTAAGTAAGACTTGCTCGATTTCATTACGAGGTCCGGCGATCTGAATGCTTGAAGCCTGCTTAGCCACATGGCTATTAACCTCAGCAATTAAGGTATCAAACTCGCCGCTAACTAGCATTTCAGCTAATTGATAACGTTGGACCTTCCCGCTAGTCGTCTTGGGAATGCTTCTTATAGGAAGAACTAGTGCAGGCTCTATCCCAATTTTTAAATTAATGACTTTCTTTAATTGAACAACGATTTCAGCAAACTGCTCGAGCTTCCGCTTATATTGCACAAAAACAACGATGTCCTCCCTTTGCTCCTCGCGATTATGCAAACCAACGACAGCAACCTTGCCAAGCTCAACGCCTTCTACCTCCTCACTAATCCGTTCAATATCATGAGGATAGTAGTTCTTCCCATTCACAAAAATAATGTCCTTCATTCTACCCGTAACATATAGTCTGCCTTCACTAATAAATCCAAGATCCCCTGTATCCAGCCAACCATCCTGAAGAACTGCCTTTTTCGTCGCAGCTTCATTTCTGTAATAACCGGAGGTTACACTTCTTCCTTTAATCTGGATCTGACCTATCACTCGCTCAGGCAGCTCCTCAGACTTCTCGTTACTTATCCGAATGGATACGTAATCGATTGGATATCCAACCTCAGCGAACACAACACCATGATGTGATTCGTCCGTTATTTCTTGAATTTGTTCACCTATGCCCACTCTTCTTCGGTCAATACAGATGCCATGAAGCGACTCTTCTGGATTCTTGATGCTGACACCCACACTACCTTCCGCAAGGCCATAGGCATTTAATATAGCGGTATTGGGTAGTCCATAGGCTTCCATTTCTTGTACGAACCTGTGGCATAATTCAATCGAGATTGGCTCTGCCCCGTTTAGGATGACCCGGATCTTGGATAGATCCCATCCTTCAGCTACTTTGGGCTTATATGCGGTCAACAGCAGCTTATAACCGAAATTAGGCGATCCAAGAACCGTAGCACCATGCTCTTGAACTTTAATCATCCATAGTGCCGGGCTTTTAATAAGTGCATTCGTAGACATAATCGAGTGGTTGATTTGTGATAAAAACGGGGTGAGATGGAACGCAATCATTCCCATATCATGAGTTAATGGCATCCAGCTATAGAAAATATCCTGCTGAGTTACAGCAAGCCTATTTGCGATCGCTTCCGTATTACATAACAGATTATCATGAGTCAACATGACCCCTTTAGGGGTGCCTGTTGAGCCTGAGGAGAATTGAATAAATGCCATATCTGCTCGACTTGGTGATGCTATTTTTCCATACGGAAGATGATAATCCAGTCCTTCAACCAAGTCCTCAACGAAGAGACTCCGAGTTTCTAACACTGAAATACTATACCCTGGCGTTTCATTCTCTTCTAGCTTAGTCATCCATCGTTTTTCAATGGCTAGATATGGATTAGCTAAGGTTTCATGTATTTTATGCAGTTTAAGACGATGCTCATCATTTCCTCCCGTGCTCACCGGAACAGGAATAATACCACCTGCGATACATGCCCAAAATATGTACAGGAAATGCTCCTCATCATCAATTTGCAGAATCAGCTCATCCCCCTGCGATAGTCCAGAGAATTGAAGACGATATAGCACCTTCAAGGCACGGTCGTAGAGTTCTTCATAAGATACAAAACTTTCCTCCTGTCTGCTCCGAACCAGCTTAATTCCTTTTCCACTTAATTTTCTATTGTTCAGTAGTGATTCAACTAAACTTTCCATGATTGAGGAGCCCTCCCTTCTAACATACCATCATATTTTTTAGCAAAATCTTATGGATCGCCGTAACGACCTCCTGCGCGTATTCATGTATGAAGAAATGATTACCCGCGAATTCGTACACCTGACAGCTCTGTGCTGACAGCTCTCGCCAGCCGTACATGTCAGAAATCGGAATATCGACATCGTTCCGGCCTGTAAATACCGATACGCCACATCCTAGTTTTATACTTCTATCCTGATGTACATATTCTTCAGTGATTCTGAAATCAGCTCGAACCATCGGCATGATAAGCTCCAGTAGCTGCGGATCTTCCATAAATTCACGATTCACTCCGCCATATCGTAGTAGCAGCTCTACCATCTCTGATTCAGGCAGCTTCCAATAACCATCGGGTTTCTTGACCAAGTGCGGTGCACGTCTTCCCGAGAAGAATAGATGAAAAGGTAAAGGATATCCTTCCTTTATCAGCTTGTAATATAGCTCATATGAAATCCAGCTCCCCATACTGTGGCCAAACAGCGCATAATCCACATCCGGTTCAATATGCCTTTTTATTTGAAGGAAGACATCATTCACAGCCTCTTCAAAAGTTGAATATAACGGCTCACCGAACCGTTTCCCTCTTCCAGCCAGCTCCACATTGATCATTTCAATGCCGGGATGTAAATACTTCGCCCACCTTATATAAGAAGAGGACGTTCCTCCAGCGTAAGGAATACAAATCAGCTTCACCGGTTTCACTTGCGCTCCCCCTTTCGTTCTTCGTCGTTATTAAAATCATAAAGTATCCCCTCTCTTTATACACCGAACAACTAACTGCGGTTAACCCGCTTTTCGGTTACGGTTTCCGACATCTTTGTTACGGTAATATTGCGATCCTTGCGGGGGTATCTTTTTTCGCTTTGCGGTACATGCACATAAAAAAGCCCCTTCAATTTACGAAGGAGCTTTTGTCATATCGATATGCTTACATATAAATTTCAATTAGGTTTGTATCCGTTAATCGCACACGATCGAACTCTTCTTGAGAAATACGTAATCCACCTGCACGGTATCGATTCGTTGTGGTTTCCGTTTTCACGTCCTGACTGTTTATACGAACACGTGCTTCACCATTATTTAAGTGATATACAAATCGGGATGGAACTCCCGCATAGGTATAGTCAAAATGTAGACCATCTAAATTTTGTGGTAACACGGGATCAATGACAAGGTCGCCTGCCTCTTGACGAATACCTAGTGCATTAGAGATCAGTTGGTTCAAATAGATCCCCGGCCCGCTTGAATAAATTTTCCAGCCACCTTTCACCTGTACCTTACCACTTCTAAGTTCATTAAATCTTTCTTCTGCATCATAACGCGTATTGAATTTGCCATCTGAGCTGCTAAAGTACGCATTACTTTGTCGGAGCTCGGCATTAAGAACAATCTCTTGAATTCCAATTGGATTGATCCGCGCAAGCCCACTCCACACCTCGTCTACTTTACCTAGCTTAGCCATGTCCTCCACGTAACGAATATGCGCATGCACATACTGTAGTCCAATTTCCCATCCGAAGTTCGCTGCTTGCTCGGCACGCTTAAAGTGATTACTAACTCCGCCGTCATATGGAGCAGGTCGATTCATGAGCCGAACCCCATCCGGACAGAACAATTGCTCACGAATGATTTCATAATAGGATGCTGCTTGTTCAGGTGTTAATAGTTCACTAATCATGCTTCGTGTCATCGGAAGCAAGCGATAATGGATACCCATATCCTTATCGCTTGGATGAACCATTAATTTAACCTGTTCTGGATTCTCCATTTACAAGAACCCGGGTATAACTTCAGTATCTAGTATCTAGTATCTAGCATATAGTCATTGAAATCCTTCTGAATGCCGTCCGCTAGATTTCGCAAATCCATTGCGGACTTGGAATCAACAGTCTCCATGACTTTTGAGAACTGATTGAAGGTCTGATAGGTTAGAGCCACCGTCCAGCTACTGACCATAAATTGTTTCAACTGAGAATTCGCCGGCTGAAGCGTATCATCCCAGTCGCCATCTCCATAGGAAGAGAGGTGTGTACCGTGTAGGAAATGATTCTTAATATATTCGATTTCTTTATATGCTGGACAGTCAAAAGTTTTACAGCTTTAAGAAGCCAGAGAATCTGCGTCAATATCATACGCAGCCTGCTTGGAATGAATAATTTGTGTTATAGGTAAACAGGGATGTTGGGCAAACCATCGAAAAATAGACTGGCGCAAATAAACCGCTACGGTAGCCTCCGATACAATGGCATGGGATGGCGTTCGCAAATAGCGGAAAGACCGAACGGGAATACGCCCCGAAAAGCGCAAGGCGATCAGTTGAAGAAGTCCCATCGCCATGCACTGGCACAGGACAAAGCTCTCTATCGCCCGGAGGGTCTGCCGAATGCGCTCCTGATCTCGTTCGTCCTTCACGTCCTCGAGCGGATGCGGTGCTTCCTTTTTCAGATAGCGGTTTAGCTTGGGCATGGATTTGCTCCAGAAGCGATAGCCAAAAGCGCCCATCACTTGTTTCGATTTCCGGAAGGTGCATTCTATCTTGAAGCGGTACCCGTACAAACGGATGATATCGGTGGCTGAAAGCGTCAGATCGATACTCACCAGAATGGCGAGCTGACGGCCACGTTTCACCAATACAAAGCGCAACTCCTGATACAATCGCTGGCCCCAAAGCAGATCCAGGCACAAGTATTGAACCCGTCCTCCTTGCCGTACAACGTAACCGTAGCGGTTTGAAAGTCGGCGGCACGCGTCGAAAACAAGTCCTTGAGCTTGACCGACGCCCCTTTTTTTGGCAGGGCGACCCCGCCCTGGTTTCCGGGTCGTAGGGCGTTCGTAGGCCATGACATTCGCTTTGGCTTTCGTCACGATGTCCATCCGGGCATCGGACGAGCGATGGAACGCCTTTAGCCGCTCCAGGGCCGGAACAGACAAAAAGTAACGATCCAGCAAAAGCAACGCGCTGCCGTGAAGCCTTGATCGATCATTTGAACCACATGAGAGGGTTGTTGTTCCTCATCCTTCCGACTCCATCTCAGGATCGTTTGAACTCCATCCTGTAGGTTCATGAACAGAGGCAAGCAAAACCACTTCTGCGGGGTGCCGGCCAGAATCCCGATAGCGCCAAACAGGTGGCCAAAGATGTATTCGCCTTTAGAGACGTTTTCGGATTCCTGATAGAGCTTCTTGACTCCGGGCATCCGTCGTCCTTCCTTGGCTTGTTTCATCCCGTCGCCAACCAACACGACACGCCCCTGCACAAGGAGCAGAGGAGCTGCTTGACGAATCGTCTGAAGCCAGGCCTGGCGCAACGATTCGAGCGACCAGGTGGAGGAACGGAAAAAGTGAAGGAGCGTTTCGTAGCAGCGGCCATTCAAGGCGAGGCCACGGATAACAGATGTGATGCCGAGATGGTCGGAACGAAGCATAAAGCCAATCACGATGACGACAAACCATTCAAATGTGGCTTGTCTGGAGAAACAGGAACGGAAGGGAAGTAAAATTTCATTCAAGTATTTGAGCATCAGTATGGTCAATCGCTCGGAAATGGGGTAAACTGCTTGCATTCAGCGATTCTATCCTTTCAGTTTGGAAACTTTAGGATACCATCCAATCGTCTGACTGGGTTATTTTTCAATAAAGAACTTTTCACTGTCCAGTACAGAAGACCTTAGTACATATGTCAAGGGACAAGAACTTGTACCGATTACCGATTAGATATACATCTAAATAAAAAGCACATGTAGTTAAAACTTGAATAGGCAGCATAATGAAGGACGGTTTTCACATTTCTTATGGACCAAATGACTCAAGAAGAGATAAACACAGGCGGATAAGACCCCGCTCAGTATTGAGCCGAATCCGTTGTACCAACTATTTGGAATATCGGATTCTAAAATAACAGGAAGTCATTCTTTTTTATGATTCTTATAAGTTCTGCTTCGTAGTTCATACAATTACCTCTCAATGAATAGTTTAAGGACTCTTTCCTATCGTTTGTGCATCCTCAAGTTCAAGCGAATAAGTTGCTTGAGGTTACTGTTTCGGTTTCGCCCGAATAAGATGAACCATATTAAGCCAGTAGCTTTCCACTTTGTCGATTTTGATCCCTGACTCTTCGATCATTCCAAGAATCTCCCTTGAATGGTGGCATCCATAAACACGATATAAAAGAGGGTTAAGCGCCTTTTGCATAACTGAAGCCATAAGGTTAGAACTGATCCCATGCTCCATCAATAGGATATTCCCATCAGGTTTACACCATCGGTTGATTTTATCCAATACCAGTAGTGGATTGTTATAACTGCACAATGATAGTGTTGAAACAATAGTATCGAACGATTGATCGGCAAAGCTCATTTCTTCAATATCAGAACAAACAAAATCTACATTAAGGCGATAGTGTTTTGCTGCTTGTGCTTTCTCAATCATTGCCTTACTAAAGTCAGTTGCCGTAATATGTATATCCGAAGGATAGAATGGAAAATTAGCACCTGTTCCTACTGCAAGTTCAAGCACCTCACCCTTAGCATGACTTAAAAGACTCTGACACCAACGTTTTTGTTTCGGATCTTCTCTTGTTTTGTCATATTGGGATGCTTGTCTATCAAAAATACGGATTAGCTTCTGTTTCTCCATCCATCTCCCACTTTCTGATCTGTGATATAGTTCAAAATAAAACGGTCTGTCCGCTAACCGGACAGACCGTTCAAGCTTCGAATAGCCAGTCTCGCTTCGGATTACTCCATCAGTTTGGCAACGATCTGATTCATTGGATTCGTGAATAGAGCATACAGAATAGCTGCATTTTCTTGCTTGCTTAGCGCTTCTCTTGATTTGAAATCAACAGCACCCTTAGCATCAACCTTAATCTCCGGTCCGTATAGACCCAGGGCCACTGCTATTTTCACTGCCGGAATCGCCCATTTGTCCGTATTGCCGGCTAGCTTCACATCAGCGAACAGCTCATCTGGATATTGCGCGCTAAGCAGTCTCCATATCATCACCGCAGCTTCCTGGCGAGAGATTACTCGATCAGGCCTGAACTCTCCACCTGCCGTTCCCTGAACCATCCCGAGTTCCACTGCCATTTGTACAAAAGCAGCATCTGGATGACCCTGCAGATCCGGGAATGCCAGCTTCTCTGTCTTACTCCCTTTCAGCCCGCTACTCTCAAGCATCAACCGAACATACTCGGCACGTGTAATTCCTGATTCAGGCTGGAAGCTCAATGTTGCATCATTAGGAAGATAGCCCAGCGACTGCAACATCATAACCGGTGTCGCATAAGGATGTTTAGCAGTAACATCGGCATATCCAACGCCAACTGCTCCCTTTTGCTCGTAGCTATAAGGGTTGAGATACGGTTCTTTAAGATAGGTTCCTTGTCCATCCGCACCTATTTCAAAGCCAGTGAATTTATTGGTCAGCTCATCAACGAACAGATTATCGTCCACCTGCTGTAGTTGGCGGCTTCCCAGGAAAGCATCGTTTATATTAAGCGCACCCTCATTTACGGTGACGGTAGAGACCAGGCTCTTAAGACGAAGATCCGCATAGTAACCAGTGAATGCGTTCAATGCTTCAGCACTCAGTGGCTGAAAAGCATCAAGTTTTGCAGGATCCGCATATTGTGGGAAGAATTCTTGAATAAATGCGGGGTAGAACAACTCCCGAAGCACACTTTGCTGATTATAACCAATGAAGACCCCGGTGTTCTGCTCCGGAATTAGGAACATATAAGTGCTGAAGGCAATTAAGTCGCCTGCCTTGGTAATAATTTTGGAGCTACTGCCCGCGCCAGGAAGTTGAATCGGCGCCTCGAAGCCATATGTCGTATTTGGTAGCAACGGGTGGATCGAGGAGCGATATTCTTCCATGGCCTTTACTGAACCTTTAGTCAGAATACGGTTGTTACCCGCAACTCCTCCGTCTAAGAAAGCAATCATGAACTTGCCGATATCATCGGCAGTGGACAACATGCCCCCATGAGGCATTACTGTTGGTGTTACCGTAAACAGGTCAAGTGCCTTACCTGAGGCATCATAGCCTGTAGCGAGATCTTCTTTCAGCTCACCTTCCAGCAGGAAGCCGCTTTTATCCATATTCAGCGGTGCAAATACATGCTTCTCCATATAATCCTCATAGGCTTCACCACTGACCTTCTCGACCACTAGACCAAGCAGTAACGAAGCAAAGTTGTCGTACATGTAAGTAGTACCCGGTTTGCGGACCACCGGTGGCATATTCTCTTTCACATAATCCTCAATCGATACCTTTTTATCGAAATCATCATGGATATCTTCAGACTGGGGATCCTGAATCCGGAACCCTGTTGTGTGGGTCAGTAACTGTTCCACCGTAACTGGAGTACCGAAGGGATTATCGAAATTCAGCGATCCTGTGTAAGTCTGGAAATCCGCTTTCAAGTCGATCTTGCCCTGCTCCACCAACTGCATAGCCGCAGCAGCGGTAAAGGTTTTGGATACTGATGCCATCCGGAAGACGGTCTCGTCGGGGTCCACAACTGTTTTATCATCCTTGTTTGCATAACCGAAGCCTTTTTCGATCACAGTCTTGCCATCCTTGACCACAATGACAGCTGCACCAGCAAGTTGTGCCTTCACTTCTTCCGAACTGAAGAATTGCTTGAGAAATGTTTCTGCATTCTCTGGGGTCAGCGGCTTCGCTTGCGTAGGTGTTGCCACGGGAGCAACTGCTGCTTGCACCGTAGAGGCCATCATACATAGAATCAGGGCGCTTGCAAGAACAGTTCTTGTCCAAAAGGTCGATCTCGTACGGAATATTGACAAAATCATTCACTTCACTCCATTTCAATAAGATATAAGGATAATTGGTATTACGATACTATGATGGATAAAGATTCAAAATCATTTATTTATGTGTCATTCCTACAACACTCGCGCCCACATTTGAAATACCCCCATATGTTATTCCTTGATTATCTTTATTTCTTTGGCTTCAGCTTGTGAGGGGTTTGATGTGTCGATTCCACCCTTAATTTTATAATGTATTTTTTGACCTTGTTTCATATTTCTTGTATTGGTGCTTAACCATATTGCTTCTCCGACATATTCATCCATAATATCCTTCCAAGTCTTGTTCATATATTTCTTCTCAACCACTAAAATACGTTTTTCTGCTACTTCTAAAATATATCCTTCACCTTCATTTGAAGACCTGTTGTTTGCAGACCATTCTTCGGAACCACAACCAGCGAGTAATATCATCATCATAGTTAAGATAATAATTCTCTTCATTATTAGGTCACTCCCCTTCGAGCTCCCACTGTGGGTTCCAAACTATCTCCCACAAATGTCCATCTGGATCTTGGAAATATCCCGAATATCCTCCCCAGAATGTGTCATGTGCTGGTACTGTTATCGTAGCGCCAGCTCTTTTTGCCTGATCCATAATCAATTCAACTTCATTTTTATTACCTACATTATGACCGATCGTAAATTCTGTAGGGCTTTGATCAGTTAATTTAAGATGGCGTATCGTGTGCAATGTCTTTTCGGTTCCAAATCGCAAGTCTTAAACCTGGTTGTAAGTCAAAAAAGGCAACAGCTCCATGCTCGAATTCCTTGCCAACTATACCTTCCGTGTTGAATCCTAATCCTTCTTGATAAAATTTCAGAGATTTGTCTAAATCATCTACTCCTAATGTTATAACTGTAATCCTTGGTCTCATAAGAATACCTCCATCTCATTTTGCATTGTTTTTCTCAAATATGTGTTGAATGTGTCAGATGACTCTGCTTCAGAAGAAACACCTCAGACCAAAGTGTAATTTGTCTTGGACGGAGGTGTTAAAACGTTGTTGTATGTAGTAGACTTCTTCTTCCGATTTATAAGCTTTTACTCAAAAACAAACTTCACCCGTTGATCTCCATTCCACCTCTCTTTTATCTGATCATAGTAAACATCGATATTATTATGAATTATATCTTTATAAGTGCTAGCTAATTGGGGATAGTTACTAGCAATAAATCGTCCTAGAGTAGGCCTAGTATTTTTTCCTAATCTGACCTTATCTAAAAATACGGGTATGTCCTGATCTAGTGCATGAATCATTAAATCTACGTCTGTTATACCGGGTAAAATCGGAGTAATAAAAGCCAAAACCTTAATTCCCATGCTATGCAACTGATTTGCTGTTTGTATATTGCTCATGATCGTATAATCATCAATCTTCTTCAACTGGTGCAAGTTAGATAATCCTAAAAGTAGAGTGAATTTGTTTCCCATAGATTTAACCACATCGATATCTCTAAATATTAGTTTTGACCCGGCTTTAGTTGTTACCATACACTTCACGTTTAACTTACTTAATTCGATTAGACATTTCCTAGTTAATTGATATTTTCGTTCAATTTCCATATAAGGACCACACTTACTTCCCAAATATACGATATCTTCTTTGTTCCAGTGAATTAATTCTTCAGATAAAATATCTGAAATATTGAGTTTAACTTTTAAGTCGTTATTCCAATTTTCATCTTCTAGCTGGAAACAATAGGGGCAACCGATCGTACATCCATCATAAGGGTCAATAATTGGTAACGTTCCACCATCAGGGGGATATTCATATGTCATTGCACGACTAACACGTATTTCTTTAAGCATGTGTACCATCTCCATTCGTACATTTATAAGGTGATGGTACATGAATCCCAGAAAAAAATATAGACTTATAATATCCTCTCTGTTACCATATTGAATTAGGTCTTGAAAAAAATATTCATACAAACTCTGCGATCTTAATGTTCTCAGCGTTCGTATGAATATTTTTTTGATTACTCTGTTAATCAGCTTTAATTTACATCTCAATTATTTCGTTTTTCCTATGTATTTCATAGTTGTACCATGATGTACTCTCGTCTATATTATGATTCATGATGATTTCATACAGTAGCTTATGCACTTCACCATATCTCATATTCTCTGGAAACGTTTCTACTAACTTCACTTCCTCAATTTCATATCCTTCTGGTAAATCTCCCAACACAACTATCTCAGAGTAATACAATTGCCCATATCTTATCATTCCGTCCAATACCATTGAGTAGTTTGTAATGGGTGTTATCCGAAATACTCGTGCCCCAGACTCTTCATATAATTCTCGTGCCGCTGTATACCGTAGAACTTCATTCTTGTCCCGATGCCCCCCCTGTACTTCCCACGTCGTCTTACATCCTTGCCTACTAATAATCCAATGATCTAAATATCTAGAAAATATTACAGCAAAGCTTATATGCTCATCAGCAATGCTATCTAATCCATGATTTCTTATTCCATTTTCCCTATAATCAACTCCTGAATTGCTTCTTTGAAAGATGTTCTGGAGATCAAAAACCGATTGGTCCACAGCACGAGTTTGCTGATGCCCTTACTCTTTTAAAATCACATCAATTATCCTGGACTATTGAAATACTATAAATCTCTTGAATAATGGACAAGGAAATATGATTTTAGTAATCGTGTATCTGAGTGTTTTTCATGCACTAATTCCATTATTTCTTTCCAATATATTTTAATTTCTTTATAATCTGCACTTATTAATTCTTGTTCATTAGTATTATTTTTAATAATTTCTAAAATTTCTTCTAGTTCTATACATGCCTGCTTCAACACTGTGTAATCTTTTTCTGTTTTAATAATATCGTTCAAATTAATTTGAATGCTCTTATAAAATTGTGAAATTTCACCTACCGAGTCATATTCATTTTTATCTCCTATAGTAAGATTCCAGTGGTTAGCCGCAATTGATGCTGTCTCTGCAGCAACCCTCATATCAGACACTATTTCATTAAGCCAATCCCTTACGTCTTCTTCATTTATAGTACCATTTCTTATTTTTTCATTTACTAAAAGTATCGAGTCATAAGATTGAAAAATTCCGTATAAATAGAATCTATTAACTAATTGAGAGTATGAAGTTGTTTCTGCTTGCTTCATCGTCGTATATTTAGTGAAAGTAATGATATTTGTTATTAGTAATGTTAATAAGACTAGAATACTTATCATTTTATATATTTTTGTCAATTACTACTCACCTTCTTATTGGTATCGTATGACTAGTGCAGAATTGAAGCCCTCACATGTATTATTACTAAGCTCCCTTATACCTTTGGTAAAAAATCATCTAGATAATTACTATTTAGATCATTCGATAATAACTCCATATATAATTCGTCATAATAGTGACCATTTACGAAGTAACACTTACTCCTTCTCCCAAACAATTGAAAGCCAGCTTTTTCATAACATTTTCTAGCAGAGTGGTTGAAATCAAATAATCTTAGCATGATATTATTCAAGTTCATGACCTTAAATCCATATTCAGTAAGCAATTGAATTGCTTCTGTTCCATATCCCTTATTTCTATTACTATGATCGCCCAGGAATACACCTAGTTCCGCTGTACGATGAATGTGATTGATTGAGAATAGGGAGCAATTCCCGAGTAACTCTTCAGTTTCCTTTGAAATAATAGCGTAGTTATTACCTTCCCGGGCCATGTCTTCAAGAAAAGTCTTTTCTCGAGATAAGCTATATGCTTCCGTTGCTGTGGAACCAATCCTTATTGACATGGATAAATCGTTAATCCATTTTGTATATACTTCTGCATCATCGGGGTCTATTGGCGATAAATAAAGGTTAGGTCCTTCAATTTTCCTATAATACTTCAAAAATAAATCCCTCTCTATCCTTTTAAATTGTTGAAACATATTACTGCAAACTCACTAAGTGTCGTGGATTCACGACAGAAACCCGCCTTTCACATACTATCAAAAGGTGGGTTTCTGTGTTGGTTAATATTCTTCTATAATAATTTCTCCTTCATCCGAAGGTACTTCAAATCCATTGATAAATGATGATAATATTTCTTCTGTTATTGTAAATGCAGCATTAGCGTCGAATCGCTGACTTCGAATGCGAAGTCGTTCACGCAAATCATTAGGATGAACTTTTAAATAGATCAGTTTCCACTGTCCTCCACCATCTTCGATGAGGGTTTTATATTCATTTCGTCTCTTCCGTTGCCAGAAACTAAAATCAATAACCACATTGCGCTTTTCATTCAAAAGATTTACAAGTTCACTACGCAGCTTCGACTCAGCTTCAACTTTAAGTTGCTCATACATTTCAATGGGATAATCGATTCCGTAACGCCCATGTGTCGCCCATATTTCTTCATCAATGGAGAGACGTACAAAGTCCATCTGCTGCTCTAATCGTTGAGCAAATGTTGTTTTTCCTGATCCAGCTACACCACACATCATGACTACTAATGGAATGTTCATATCTGTTTGGTAGATAAGATCATTTACATTTAGATTTTCAAGCACCCAAATCCCCCATTCTTCCTGAGTTATGTTAATAACTAAATAGTCTCTACAGGATACCGACCGACATTATTTTGTTAATCTTGTATGTAATTCATCTTTAACCTCTTGCCTATATTCCCCTTGCATCTCATCAATTCGTGCTGCTAAAGTTGGTATCATCCATCGTTCAAGGAATCCATCATTCATATCAGCAAGCTTAACATATTCACTTAAATATTCTCTGTTAAAAAACTCTCGATACTCTCTATGAATTAACCAATTTGGTACATTAGGTGGTAGCGAATGTGATTGAATCATCATTGATGTTCTTGTAACATCAGCCTCTGGGTTACCTACTAATAGATACATCCAATCAATTATAATTGGACCCTTAGGTGAAATAATAATGTTATCTGGATGAAAATCATAATGACATATCGTATTACCATCAGGTAATGATTTTAACACATCTATAATAATGTGCTTATCATCATTGGATATCTCTTGTGAATGATTAACTTTATTGGTTATTTCCGATTTATGATTTGGAATTAACTTGTTCTCTACATTATGAATCTCATATTGAAGATTTGCCATCAACTTAGCATTGTAAGATATACTCTCTTGTGTTGGTTCGATATGCCATAACATCGTAGGGCCATCAATTCTCTCTTGAACGATCCCCATCTTTCCTTCATATTCGATTAGTCCAGAATACAGAGGTGAACTCAACTCTAAGTTATTAATTAATTCTGCATTTTTCGCCTCATTCATTGCCCAATGTTGATCATAAAATATTTTTATAACCTCAGTATCTCCCCATCGATATACTCTTGCAGTGTTACCAATACCAATTAATTCTCCTATTTTCATGGTTCGGTTCGATCCTCTCTTTGAGTAATATGACGTTGCAAATGGACTATTTGTTGGTGTGTTTGTTTGTGAAGCTCCATGCAATTTCATTGATTCCTATGGTCTATATGGATAGAATTTTGTTCGCTTCATTTCGTATTCATTTAGTTCAATGATTAACGACTCTTTAAAATAGACTATACTTGCACCATCCCATACATATTCTGTAGCATCATAAATACACTTGAATGTCCATTCTACAAATGCGACATTACGTCTTTCATCAAATCCTATTTCTTTGATTGTCCAGTAATCAACCTTATTGTCACTTTGATTCCAGTGCGTAAACCAGTTTACCAATTCCTCTTTTCCTTCCATGACCGCACCAGTACATTCCCTAATAATGAATGCATCATGTACAACATTAGAAAACATTCCAATGTCTTTCTTAATCCATGATTCAAAATAATCATTAACAATTGATGTTGCTTGATTTCGATTCAATATACCCTCTCCCCTTCATTTCTCTCTTGGTCGACTAGGAAGCGCTATCAACGATACGTAAATGCTTCACTCTTTTGGAAGTTGTAAGTCTAATTTTTCAATTGTTTTTAAATAATTATTGTCACTAACGACCTTGTATATTGTGTGACCTGATTCCTTAAATATGACAATATAATTCTTATCTTCCATTACTTCCAATGCAATGAGGCTAGTACCATTCTTGTTATTTTCGAGATAAATTATTATAGCGTACTCAGTAATAGAAGATAGTTTGTTTACTTTTTTCAATTCAACAGCTAATACATCATCTAAAATTTTTTCTATCATTTCCTTATCTGTAATAGATATTATTGCCTTGTCTGTAAATCTCTCTATAGAGATTTTTACGATATCATCTTTGCTTACTTCCTCAAAAATTTCTTTTTGAATTGAAGTTAATTTTTGATTATTTAGTAAATATACAATTCCAATAATCACTATTACGAAAGCAAGAATAAATGTTATTGTTTTTTTTGAAATTTCCACCATATCCCTTCTAAGTTTATCTTATAACTGTTTAAGGACCAAAGGTCCGGGTGCCCTACCACTTAGCTGTTTGGGTCGGTTCGTTTTTATGACTCACTTAGAATAGCTCATTCAACCACTCTACGAATCGTTCTTTTTCCTCGAACTGCGGATAATGAGCCGACTCTTCAAATACAACAAAGTCTTTCACGGGAGCCTCTATTACATCAAAATAATCTCGTGCTGCATTAACAGATGTCATATAATCATATTTTCCCATAACAAAATAAGTAGGAATATCCAGGTGGTCAACAATGTCAGGTAAATGGTTTGCTAATACTTCTCTCAGTAAGATGTCTTGTGATTCTAGAACCCCTTTATAAAAACGAATCACATCCAGCCCATTATATTCAGGATTTAGAAGAAATCCTAAATTATAATCCCTGTTTTCGTTGATGAGTCTAGCTTTACCACCATATTTTTGAAGTAGAATTCTAGGTGTAAGTCCCTCACCCTGCTCAATCGAGTCTCGAAGAAGCTCTAAGCTTTTTACGTCTTCTAAATTACCAGCTTGGTTTGCCTGTTCCATCGTATATTCCAAGCTTTCCGACTCACTCTGAACCATATCTGCCATTTGTCCAATTCCTATATAAGCATTAAATTTATCAGGTGCCTTAGCAGCAGCTTTCATCCCTATATATGTACCAAATGAATGACCAATCAACACAACCTTATCTTGGCCTAGTTCCTCAGTAACATAATCCGTTAATGCCAACAAATCATCTACTAGCAAATCTGTTGTCAAATTCGAATAATTCTCAAAGAAGTGATGTGATTTCCCGCTCCCACGCTGATCATAATGTACAACAGTAAAATGTTGCTCAAGCTCCTGTTGATACTTCCTCACGTAAGGAATCTCAGAGCAACCAGGCCCACCGTGCACGAAGATAAGGATTGGATTCTTCCGATTAGTTCCCCTCATCATGACCTCATGACCTTCACCGTTGATCTCAACCTGTCCTAACATACTGATACTGTTCTGACCTTTAATTTCAGGTGTCCAAGTGGGAAATACCAAAGCTAGTATGACTATTAAAATGATAATAAGCATGGTGTGTTTAAATATTTTAACTAATTTTCTACGCATGACAAGGCTCCTTAAAAGAATAGTTCAACTCTATTTCTATGGACACATTGGACACATAAGAAAAATAAGAATGCCCTGTTAGGCATTAAAGTTTTGTCCTAATCTCTGTATGTATATCTCTTGGATCATATTTGCTGTTTCCTGAACAAAGTCATCCACTCCTGATTCCGTCATGTAAATAGGTTCATAATCTTTAGGAACTTTAGTATTGCAGTAAAAATAAGTTATGTTTTGGATTTGCTGAAAGGTTTGTCCTGCTGGAAGGAAAGGCAAGTATTCCTGATAATGCTGAATATTTTGAAAAACAGTCCAAAAAATATGATTTGGATGTTCCATTAAATATTTAAAATCCAACCAGTACCAATCTCTCTTAACCATTTGACTGTATTCGGGGGTATCTATTATGGCTTGATGTACTTTCTCCATTTTCTTTACTTTGGTCAACTTGATCCATTCTACATCTGTCATAAGATGAACATAATATCCTAAATAATAAGATCCTTTTGGAGTAGTAATATCTAGATTATTTAATCTATACTGTTGGAAGAACAACTCCGCTTGAATTTCACGTCCGTCCATAAAGTGTGTAACACGTTTTGGAGGAGTAAACTTTCCATCTTCGTTGACTAACCCACAATCCGGGCCAATATTACCAACTAGAAAATCCAATTCAGATACCGGGAGACCCCTCTTTATCAATTCTTCTGCAATTCTAAAATGAGTAACCCATGTGGCCATCATTCACTTTCCCTTCCATGTAAGCCATTGAATTTAAAAGATATGAAAAATGAAATCCCTCTTAATGACTTATTTGATATTCATATATTCTTGTTTCATCACCATGTACTGAATATCCTTTACCTATATGATTCCAGTTGTTTTTCTCATAATAATTGCTTAAATCTGTACATAAATAAAGCCTTCCGTATCCTTTCAGTCCTACTTGGGTTATTGCATGATTCTGAAGTTGTGTGCCTATGTTCTTCCCCCTATAATCTGGTTCAATATAGAGGCAAGCAAACCAAGGGAAAAGATCTTGTCGACTATTCAAATCGCTCCTCAATAGCGCATATGACCCTATAATCTTATTGTCTTCCATTGCTATATAAAATCTAGGTAGATCACTCTGTGTCTCTGATGATCGTTCAATACAATCTTGATAGAATTTAACATTCGAATCTGAGCCCCATTGATTCCAAAAGTAATCTATCGCGTCCTGTAGTAACTCTGACTTTTCCCTAATATCGAAAATTTGGACCATGTTCATTCTCCTAATCCAATCTTATTTTCTCTATACGTTGTTATCCGCATTTACTAAATTCAAAAATACATGGATTATATCCAAACTAACTGAATGAGAACGCACCAATAATTTGCCTAATACATATGGATAAATGAGCTGATTTTTTTTATAAGGAGGATGTTCTCAATGTATGGGAATACTTATTACAATAACCCAACCCCTATGAATAGACAAAAGATTACAATGCAACAAGCACAAGAAATAGCCCTACAACATGTACCTGGAAGAGTTATGCATGTAGATATGGATTTAGAAAATGGTGTTTTAGTTTATGAAGTTTTCATTATGACATCACAAGGCAAGATTTTTGAAGTAGAGTTGCTTGCGAAAAATGGTAAGATTTTAAAAATTGAACAAGAAAATGATGATGATTAGATATTCCTCATCATGATTAAAGCCATACATTACTGAACTAACGAGACGTCCGTTCTCCTCAGATAGCTCTTATCTCAGGGGAATGGATCCATCTGTTAGGGGTGTATGGTTCGGACCAAGTTATCTTGAATTGCTTGCATAATCGGTTAAAATGATCAATCCCAATAATATTCTTTGTTCTTTCCTTATCTTATGTATTAAAGAGATATATTCAATTTGTTCTTCTTCTCGAAATGATGTACTTATTTACACCTCTACTTACCCCCAGAACATTCCTAAATCATCGTTATCAACGGTTTTCAATTGTTTTTCAAAGTCCTCCTCCGGTGTAATATCTTCAACAAAATGCCATTTACTCTTGCTATCTCTCCAATACACTTTCCATTTGCTTTGTTCTAATCGAAATTGAGCAACCGGTAATTGTACCCATTGCTCACTCTTAAATCCTATTCTTTCTTCAATTAGAGTAACACTATCAGCTCTGAACTTATAATTAAGTTTCACTTGGTTTCTAATGTGTTTTGGCACTTTCTTTTCAATGTAATCTGACATTATCTTATTAATTCTCTTTTTAGTGAATTCATCTAGCATAAGTACACCTCGATAGTTTTAACGTATTTTTTATTTTCATTTTAACATAGTGCAATGCTTTCTGATAACGTTTGGCACTCCTGAATTTCGATCTTTAATTTTAGATGAATCTTATATTATCCTGCTATCAGCTTCCCCAGCGGATTTGTCTTCTTGTCGAGGGCGTTTTGCAATACACCCATCCATTTTCTCCTTATATTTACAGATATATATTTTTTAGAGTATAATCTATGATTTTTCTAGTAAAAGGTTACGTGTAAAACGATATGATTAGTAAAGGAAGGAGGGTTGGTTGGCACTCGAATTTTTGTGAAAGCGCTTTAAATATTCGAAGGAGGTTTAAGAATAATGAAGCTAAAGTGGCAAAAGGTAGTTGCGGTGTTGCTTGCAATTCTGCTGCTCGTTCCCGCAGGATGGGTTGCACCCGTGGCGGCGGATACGTCGACTACGGTTTATCATGAAACCTTTAAAAATCCGACAAATGTACCCAAACAGTCTGGGGGTCCCACCGTTGAACATGTCAATAAATTGTTTGATGGAAATGAGGACGACGGAGCTCTCCACCTCACCAACAGGAAAGAAACTTGGGATGGTCTTGACTTTGATTTTGCCGATATTCGTTTGCAGAATGGAATTACATACAAAATTACTATAAAAGGTTATGTGGATAGTGACGTAGTTGTTCCCCAGGGTGCCGTTGCTTCCCTTCAACCGATGAACGCATCAACCAATGCATACGGTGACTGGATTACGAGTTCAGCATTAACAGCTGGCCAAACGTTCACACTATCCGCAGATTATACTGCAAATGCAACTACTTATGCTACTTTGCGCATTGGATCTAATGAAGCAGGAGCAGAGGTTCCCTTCTACATTGGAGATGTCCTGATTACGACTGAGGAGGACTCTACTCCTCCCCCCACATCTGGTGAATTCGAACCGATTCAGGTCGCTACCTATAATTTTGATGAAGGTACAACACAAGGATGGGGTAATCGTGGGGCTGGTGTAGCAACTCCATCAACCGAAGCCTTCCGCTCAGGCACACACAGCCTTAAAGTAACCGACCGCACAGATAATTGGCATGGAACGGAAATTTCAATGACAGACCTGCTTCTAAAGGACGCCGAATATCAAATTACAGGCCACGCCAAACTGGTTGCAGATCAACCGACAAGCAGCACCAAGCTCACCATGATCGTTCAAAATGGAGATACACCTGATTATAAGGAAGTAACACCGCTAACTGAAGTAACGGATCAAGAGTGGGTAGAATTAAAGTCTATTCAGAATTTCAAAGTGGAGGATTTCACCTCGCTTACACTCTATGCTGAAAACGACGATGCTACCGCTCAATTTTACCTAGACGATATTACGATCACAATGGTGGTTCCGCCAATCGACTTGCTGCATGATTTTGAAGATGGAGAGCTTGGGGATTGGGTGCGCAGAAGCGGTGAGGGCAATATTGCAGTAACTTCAGTTGATAATCATACTGAAGACGGCGAATACAGTCTAGAAACGACTGGAAGCGCACAATATGACGGCGCATTATTAAGTGTAGCTGGTAAGCTGCAGAAAGGTCATCAATACAGATTGTCGGCTTGGGTCAAGATGGCTGAGGGCCAAGCAGATACAGAACTTAGGATAAGCGTTCAAAATGGAAGCAGTTATTCCAACGTGTCTCCGAATGGCACGGTTACCGATGATAACTGGGTTCTGTTAACCGGATTATATACACAATCTACAACCCCAGACGATGTGTTGAACGCATATGTTGAAATTGCGGAGGACTATAAGGAGCCGAGAACCTTCCTTCTCGATGATTTCAGGTTAACGTATAACCAAGTTGTAGCAGGCCCTAATCCGGATGACTCACTGACTTCCATCCATGAGGTGTATAAGGATTACTTCCCTATTGGTAATATCATGAATCCGGGAGATTTTAATGATGAAGAAAAGCTGGATTTTCTAAAGAAACATTATGTACTCATGAGCGCAGAGAATAACATGAAACCAGATTACACTTATAATGGCAGAGATTTTAATTTTACGAATATGGACGAACTTGTAAAAAATGCACTGGATAATGATTTCCTGGTTCATGGACACGTGTTAGTATGGCACTCGCAATCCCCAGAATGGTTGCATACAAATAATGGTCAACCTTTACCTAGGAATGAAGCACTAACAAACCTAAAGAACCATATTCGGACGGTTGTCGAACATTATGGTGAAGATGTGATCTCTTGGGATGTTGTCAATGAAGCAGTAGAAGATTCGTTATTGAATAACCCGACCGAATGGCGAACAACGCTTCGGAATTCCGGCTGGCTTCGTGCAATTGGACCGGATTTCATCTATGAATCGTTTAAGGCAGCTAGAGAAGCCATCGACGACAATGGATGGGATATTGATCTCTATTACAACGATTACAATGATGACAATCAAGCAAAAGCAACAGCCATCGCCAGCATGGTTAAAGAACTTAACGACAAATACTTCATTGAGACTGGCAAGAAGCTGATCGATGGCATTGGCATGCAATCCCACTATAACTTGAATACTAATCCGGATAATGTGAGAGCGTCTATCGAGCGATTCAGAGATATCGGTGTAAAAGTCGGTGTAACAGAACTCGATGTTACGGCCGGAAGCAACGGTGCTCAGACTGAAGAACAAATGAAAGCACAAGCCTATTTGTATGCAGAGTTGTTCCAAATATATAAAAATTATAAAGAGACTATCACGCGAGTTACTTTCTGGGGTGTTGATGACGGCACGAGCTGGAGAAATGAGAACAGCCCCCTCATATTCGATAGTCGATACCAAGCCAAACCAGCTTATTACGCAGTAATTGATCCGGACAAATATATCGAAGAGAACCCTCCCGTGGAGAAAGACATCCTCCAATCCACCGCTGTTTACGGTAAGCCTGTCATGGATGGGACGGAAGATGACGTGTGGAGTAAGGCGCCAGTACTACCGCTCAATCGTTATCAATCGGCACATAATGGCGCAACAGGAGTAGCTAAAGCACTCTGGGATGAAGATAACCTATATGTCCTGATCGAAACGAATGATACCGAACTGGATGACACAGCTAGTGCAGCGCACGAACAGGATTCTGTCGAAGTCTTCTTAGACGAGAATAACGCCAAATCAACATCTTACCAAGCTGATGATGCCCAGTACAGAGTCAACTTTAAGAACATTGCAACATTTAACCCTGGAAGTGCTGAAGAAGGATTCAAATCCTTCACCGTTACAGGAGATACCTATTATAGGGTCGAACTGAAGATTCCATTCAAGACGATTGATCCAGTCAACAATACAAAGATCGGGTTTGATGCACAAGTCAATGATGCTAGCGACGGTGCTCGCCAAAGCGCAGCGATCTGGAACGACCTGACTGGAGCAGGATGGCAGGATCCCTCCGTATTCGGTATTCTTACACTTACCGGAAAACCTGATAGTTCATCTCCATCAGATCCTTCACCTTACGTCCCTGTCCCTGCCCCTACTGCTCCTGCTCCTGACAACAAGCCTATATTGACAGTGAAGGACGGGCAATCGAAAGTTAAAGTGACTGCTGACTACCTGAATCAAGAATTTGAAAAAGCATTAATAGGACCAAACGGCAAGAAGCAAATTGTCATCGAGGTCAAAGCGCAAGAAGGCAATGTCTCCAGTGCTGTCGAATTCCCAGCATCAAGCCTGAACCGCAATGAAGCATTTGTATTAACGCTGAAGACGCCGCAAGGCACAATTGACATACCGAGCAATATGTTTTCAACCCTTGCTGGGATGGACGGGAAGAATATCACGATCAGTATCGCTTCGGCCAATGTGGATGAGCTAGACACCGCAGTCCGCGAGCAAATCGGCAATCGCCCGGTGATTCAATTGAACGTCCTTGTTGACGGCAATATGATTACCTGGAACAATCCGAATGCTCCGGTTACGATAGCTATACCGTACGCACCTACTACCACAGAACGGGCAAATCCGGATCAAATCCTGATCTGGTATATCGACGGAGACGGTCATGCATATGCGGTACCTAATTCGCGTTATGATGCGGCTAACGGCGTAGTCCGTTTCCACACGACACACTTCAGCAAATATGCCGTTGCCTATGTACTTAAGTCATTCAATGATCTTGGCAACGTTCCTTGGGCGAAGCATGCTATTGAAGTGATGGCATCCCGTGATGTGATCAAGGGCGTAGGTAACAGCTCGTATAAACCATCCGAAACCATCAAAAAAACTGACTTCATCACAATGCTTGTACACGCATTGGAGCTCCAAAGCACCGGAGAAGCGGGACTGATGTTCAGCGATGTGAAAGCGACAGACTATTTCTACAACGAAGTGAGAATCGCCAAAGAACTGGGCATTGCCACCGGAACAGGCAACAATCAATTTAATCCTCATGGCAGTATTACCCGTCAGGAAGCGATGGTTTTTGCGGCTAAGGCCATGGCGGCAGCAGGCATTGAATTGGCCAAGGGCTCACTGGATGCGTATTCGGACGCAGATCAAGTTGCCGATTATGCGAAAGAAAGCGTATCAGCACTTATCCAAGCCAGTATTGTAAATGGCATAAATGACAAGATCACGCCGAAAGAATCACTCACTCGTGCGCAGGCAGCCGTTATCCTCTATCGGATATGGAATTACTAACATGATCTTAAAGAAGCACTCTCGAGGAGAGTGCTTCTTTTTTCGCGTTATGATGGTTATTCCTGGGTAGACAGAGTTTATACAGAAAGACATGCTAAGATAGTTATGCAACAGGAATTAAGTTCAGTTTTTTTTATCATCAATTAACATCTCTTTCTCAAGTTCTTCTTCAATCTCCTGATCCGTCATATTGAATTCATCTTTCTCCTCAATTCCTAACTTTGCTTTTATGATCTGTAAATCGGAATGAATTTCTTTTGTTCTATTGTGTGTACTTAGAATTAATCCAAAGGTTATAGAAATCAGCACCAAAATTCCATAGGGTCCGAAAAATATAGTTAATATAGTGGCAGCTACTATGGCGATAAGTGTACATCTTTATTCAACCTTTATCCAAAATCGATTCACAACATTCCCATCTTGTTCAACAAAATCCTTATCCTGCACTCCGCCATTCTTTAGAATAGTTTTCTTCGATGCAAGATTGTGATCATCACAAGCAACAAGAGCATCTTTAATTCCCAGCTCTTTACTCTTTTCCAATGCTAATGATAATAGCTTAGTTGCATAACCCTTTTGCCTTTCAGATGGGCGAATACCATATCCAATATGTCCACCACAATGAAAGAGTTTTTCAGTCAAAACATGTCTTATATTAACTGCTCCTACTACTTTTCGGTGATCAATGACTAACCAGAATGTACTACTTGGTACCCTTCCCTCAGGTATATACTTTTCATCCTCATTCTTAAAAAGAAAATCGAGCATCTCTTCGAATTCAGTAGGATCCTTTTTAATTACCCAGGGGACCATCGCTTCATTTGAGTCTTTCCAGTCTTTAAAAAATTCTGTATATTCTTCTTTCAATTCAATTGTTGGAATGATTAATGAGATATTGGGCATATATGAATGACCTCCTTGAATCATGGAATGGATATTTACACTTTGATTGCTCTCCCAGTCTTTATAGCCACAGCATAATCTTGTCGTCCGTTAGCTTCAGCAATTGAACTAGCTTTTTCCCAATCATAGTGAATCATTACATGTTCAAAACTCCATTTTCTTGACGCAGTTTTGTAGGCAATAACATAATCTGCATAAGGTGAATTTGACTCCATCACATGTGGATATGGCAATTCATCATCATAGGCAGGCAAACCCACACTACCCGCATTTATAATGAACTTACCATTCGGTAAATAAGTAGTTCTAAATACGTGACTGAGTCCACAAAAGATAACATTCTGCGGAACTTTCTCAAGTTCTATTGAGAGATGCACGAGACTTTTATATCTAACACCATCTTCATTTAATTCTTCTAACAAATACTGGTTATTTAAAAATTGGGTTCCATGACAAAACAAAAGTTCTTCAAACACCCATGTTTTTTTAAACGAACTAATCCAGTTCTTGATCTCATTATTTAGTATTGGTTTTAAAATTTTATAAGTAGCCGAGTTACTTTCCTCTTTCAGAAGAATTTCATCACAATTCCCCATAATATTTATTATATTTTTGTTGTCCATTAATTGTTTTGCGGTACCTAATGGATCAATCGGACCGAACAAACTATCTCCTAAATTCACAACGAATTGAATGTCCCGTGCCGAAATATCCTTTAGCACAGCTTCTAATGCGATACTATTACTATGAATATCTGAAATAATTGCGATTGATTCATGCATGAGTATCCTCCTAACTGATTTTTAACCTCCTTGAATTATTTGCTATTGTCTGATTAATACACCAGTTTATAAACAACTTCCCCATCGATTACTCGTCCATCTGCTTCAAAGCCTAATTTCTCATATAATTGTTTCGCCCACACATTCTCTGGTTCAAAGCTTATGTATATGACCCTATGTTGTATATCTTCTTTAATTCTTTCAATGAGTTTCTCCATAGCTAACTTGCCATAACCTTTTGACTGATGTTTAGTGTCTATCATTAATCGATAGATCCAATATTCATGATCCTCTTCATCAATACAATACATCGTAAATCCTGTTAGAACATCATCGTTATAAATTGCCAAGCAAACACACTCTGGAAATGCCTTAGCCTGTGCGAGCGAAAACAAATTACTTGCTACAAACTCACTTTGTTCGTCAGCTACTTTCAGCTTAATGACCTCAAAAAAATTATTTCGATCTATTTCCTTAAATGCGATCATAAATGCTCCCCCACTCAAAATCTAGAAATGATAACAAAAGCTTATAGTGAAAACTCTAATTGAAAATCCCTTGGGTCGTTTTCGTATAATTTCATATTTATTTCTATCGCCTCTTTACAACCCAATGCACAATAAAATGCAATTGTCTCTTCGGCAGAACCTGCACAAATATATATTTTATCTGCTTGCCACTCTTTCGCTATTTTTGCCATCATCAAAAACAACTCTTTTCCTATTCCTTTATTTCTATGTTCTAACGTGATAAATAATTGATCTAATACAACATAATTATACTTTTCACCAAAGAACTCTCGGTTTATTGTTGCAAAACCTATTAACTTGTTATTGCTATCAAAAGCACCTACCGCTTCACCACCATTTAAGATCGTTTCTTTCAGACTATTAAAATGGTGTTCGTAACCATTAGCCCAATCAGGATCTTGATAATTAATTTCGACTAACTGGCGTGTTTTGTTAACTTCTCTCCAAGCTTTTTTAATATACTGTGATGGATTCATATCATTTATTAGTTCACAATCTTCTACCGCCAATTCCCTATACTTCACAATTAGCATAACTTCTCTCCCCAATTCTCATAGAATAAAAGGTCATTTAAATAAGTTTAACAACGCTGGTGAGGAATTAATAGGTAGAATACTTCTTTAGTTGAACTATCCGCTTAACTTTAATGATTTTCTAAAACTATGCCGTGATCACTATGTCGTACTTTTGAAAAGATCGTCAATGGCCTGAACAGCTAATTCCAAAGCTTGTATTCTTCGTTCTAAAAGTGTTCTTTGCGGACTACCTGCCTTTAACTTTGCATAAGCGTTTTTAATTGATGGGAATAAACCAGTAAGAGTAATACGAGCTCCTACTAAATCTTCTTGGGTATAATTATGAGGTTCGTGATTCCAAACGTTCTCTAACATGGCTAAGCCAATGTAAAAAGCTTTAAGCCGTTTCTTTATTAAAGTAGTACTTGCGCCTTTTTGAACCATCTGAGCTAAACTATTTTCGGATTTGCTAATTGTCGATTGAAAGGATGTTATAGCTTCCAATTTAACTACATCTGATATGCTTTCCATGTTAGTAGTGCCGTCCTCTCTTTAATATCGTTTAGAATCGATTCAATTTATATAATGGATATCCTCCACGCAACCTTGTAGTTTCTTTTGTTTCTGGGAATGGGTTCTTCATATTTATCCCCCCCATTTTTTCAAGCTTAGAAGATAATTTCATAATCTATATGTTCAACATTTTGATTTCCCCTTGTCTTACATATGGTAAATCCAACACTTTCATACATCCGCTGAGCGGGGATTAGATCATCATTCGTAGTTACTATTATTTTTTCCACATCATTGTGTGTGATTCTATGAATTGCTTCTCGAAGCTGTAATTTACCATATCCATTTCCTTTGTATTTCGAAACAATGCAATTATCACCGATCTCCGCATACTCAGGCATATTTCTTGGGTCCCATGCAACAAATCCAATCGCTTCACCGTTTAGTGTTGTTACAAAGCAGTATTTGTCTGCGATTTGTAAATTGTCGAAGAAGAAATCGTCATTCTCTTGCCATTTAGATTTGCATGCTTGTTCATATTTACAGTCAAAGGAATACGAATCTTTCAATAATTCAATAAATATCCCGCGATTGAATTCGCTCACTTTTTTAAATTCAATACTCATTTACTAAGAATCCCCCTGTTCTTGGAAATTGATAACTATCAACAATCTTATGTAAAAGTCCGCCATGTGTAATTACGCTGTTATGCGCTGCCTTTGCCTTGTTAGAAAATCCATTTAACAATTATTAATTCTTTATAACTTTTTATACCAAAATATTGCTTTTTCGTGTGCTGTTGGAAATTTCGAATATAACATACTGTCAACGGCACCAATCATGAAGTTATTCTTGGCATAAAAACGACAGGCAAATAGATTAACATCCTGCGTCTCAAGCATTAGACCGATTAAATCATTTTGTTTTGCCCACTCTAAAGCCCTATTTACTAAGGCAGTCCCTATCCCTTTATTTCTTCTCCCTTTAGCAACTGAAATTTCCTCGATAAAAGCAAACCCGTTCCAATGTTCACGAAGTCTTATCTGACCGGTACATTCACCTTTTTCATAATACAAGTAAACAGCTTTATTTCTTATCATCAATATAACTGTTATCAATGCTCTCCATGTCATATTGTTTAATATATTGTTCATCAAATATCTCTTCTTGATATGACCATATTCCATCTTCATACTTGGGGATAATTCTTCCGCTAACAGTAAAATCATCATTGGGTTTGTTATAATCATGTTTATTTGATTGAGTCATTTTTCTTATCATTTGAACAACTTCCTTTATATCATGTTATAGATCAAATGTTTCCTCTTCCTGAGTCACCTCCAAATCCGCTCTATGGTTGATTTATTATTATGTATTTCTATTTTATATATATCTGGGTTAGATAGGGATTTCCAATCTTCAAACCCAAATTCCTTATTATATTGTTTTATGATTAAAGACATCAGAGCTCCATGAGTCACGATCACAATGGTATCTTCAGGTCTTGCAACCATTTCTTGAATCACTTTCATTCCTCTATTTAGCGCTTCATTGGAAGACTCTCCACCCTCAAACTTCAAATCATAATCTGTATAAGTTCTTTCAAGAAGTTCCATCCAATGCTCTAAATGTGATGTACTCAGAATCCGTTCTTGTAATCGAACTTCAATATTTATTTTCAGTTTAATTGACATACTTAATGGTTGAATAGTGTTAATTGTTCTAATGAAAGGGCTTGAAATGATATATTCAATATTCTTATTCTGAAAAAAGTCAGCCAAATTCTCAGCTTGTTGCTTTCCTTCATCTGTTAGAACTGCTTGAGCATCTTGCCCAACAGCTTTACAATGTCTCACAAGATATATTCGCTTCATGGATCCTCCTAGATAAATAATCTTTCAGGGTATTCCACCTACGGAGTCGTATTCATGATGTCACTTCCCCTTAGATAGCTCAAATCTTATATACCTACTCAGTTATTCTTATCTCTACTGATTTATTGTATGCTTTAATTGATACTTGCCCTCCAATGGGAGATGTAATTAATGGGGATGTATGACCAAAATCTACATCTGCAATTACTGGGATCTTATCTAATTCTTTCTTTGATTTAATTATCTTTCTAAGGAGTTCTTTAGTCATATTTGCCGATTTCTGAAATCTTCCTATTACTATTCCTTTAACTCCTTGAAACATAGCTTGATGAATAATAGATTGCAAATCTCTATCAAAAGGTTCAGGAGGTGCTTCTTCTCCATCATTAATCACATAAGGTCCATCATTTTTAATGAAAGAACGGTTGTTTTGATCTAAAAACCATAAATCATCACTCCATTGTTTAGAAGGAATAATATTAATCGGCTCTTCCCACATCATCATTATTTTAAAATATTCTATTGTAAACTCATTACCATTAAGCATACCGAAGGTAGAGAAGTGAGGACCTGAATAGGTGATTAATCCTGTCTTTGTATAGATCACATTACTTAACGCAGTTATATCAGAATAACCACAAAATCTTTTTGGATTAGACTTAATTATTGGATAGTCGATATATCTTAATAATTGATTGCAGTTATAGCCACCTAGAGTAGATAATATCCCTTTGACGTTTGAATCTAAAAACGCATCATGTAGGTAGGTGCTTTCAATAATTCCACTCCCTTTATTAGATTTTGTCAGTCTATCACATAACGTTTGACATTCCTGACTTTCAATTGGCTTAAGAACCGCAGTTTCGAGATACAAATCAAGTCATTTCGTAATTCCGTACCTTTGCTCTTCGCCCATCCACTGACTGACTTCTCGCCAACTCACCTTCCTCGCTGCAATCCAGTTCACTTCATAATTCTTTTTTTCTTCTGGACTCCAGTTCTGATCATCTGCCCAGTAATACACTCCATCCTTAAAGAGGAATGTTCCCCCATAGATAATGGAATCATAATTTTCATTGCTCGGTTCTATACTTAATTTAATTACTTCTTCAAATAACACTTCTATTGCTGAGGGATTTTCCCACTGTCTTTGGAATAATACTCTTATTCGATGATCTAATTTGTCACTAACGCTCATAGACAGATTGGAATCCACATAATGGTCAGTCCACATATACAGTTCTTTTAAACACGCATCATGAAACCCTCCAAAGTCATTCATTAATCTATCTATGTCTTCTTGTGTGTTTATAGATTTCCATTCTTCTATCATATTTAGCCTCATTTTTATTATTAATTTTGGTGGGATCAAGTGGTTTAATGACAATTTAGCTGAATTTCACATATGTCAGCAATATAAAACTGAAATAGATTGATAGATAGACTTCTATGTCTGTACCTCCATTAAACATTCAATTTAACATCAGAGTTTCCTCCCACTTTTCTGTAACTCCACTTGGTATTCGAAAAAACTTATGTAAATATTTTTATATCATGTTAGCATTCGTTGTGTACCCAATATAATCCAGAAAGGAAATAAAAAAATGACTATTAGATTTGAAATCATGCCAAAAACTCGCATTGTATTTGTGCGGCAAGTAGGTCCATATGGTCCTAAGAACATTCATGCCATGGAAGCATTAAAGAAGTGGGCTAAAGAAAATAAGTTACTGAATGTATCATCAATACTACTTGGAATAGCACAAGATAATCCTGAAACAACACTTCCTGAAAACTGTCGTTATGATGCTTGTATTGTTATTTCAGACGATTATCACATAAATAAAACGGATAACAACATTTCCGAAACTGAATTCGCTGGTGGAAATTATGTAACCTATGAAGCTAAACATACCGCCGAAGATATTCAAAAAGCATGGGTTGATATTTTTCCAGCGCTATCTAAAAGTGGATATCAAATAGACAACAAACCCATATTCGAAAGATACATTGGTGATATGTTGAATCACAATTATTGCGAGATATGTATACCTGTAAAAGCGTTATAGTCTATTTAAAAAGTTATACTTGTTCTAAACCCTTTTTCTCCATTATTTCACCTAACGTTACCATGATCACGACGGGAGGCTTATCCCTAGATGTGTGAATAAAACGTTAGGTGATGTTAATGCCAACTTTGAACTTTGATTTTGCTAGAAAAAAGCTTTCGGGTATTTTAGTTCCCCTTTTATTTCATGAAGTTTTCCATCTTCCACTTCGTATACCATGAATACTTCATCAGGCACTTCGAATTGTTTCAATTCTAATCCATACTTTCTTGCTGGCTTAAACCCCAGTCTTGGATAGTAACTAGGATGTCCTATTAACAAAATGATGCTATATCCTAAGGCTTTACATCGTCTTATTCCTTCCTCGATTAATTCACTTCCTATTCCTTGTTTTTGACGATTAGGTTTAACCGCTATGGGAGCCAGGACAATAACTGTAGATACCTTCTTGTGGTCTTCTACTATGGCTTTACTCAATAACAAGTGCCCCACAATTTCGTTGTCCATCTCTGCCACTATGCTTAACTCTGGTACAAACTCTTCAGATTCTCTAATCCTCTCAATTAATATTGATTCATCTTCTCTATTTCCGAAGGCTAGGTAATTCAATTTAAATACTTCTTCGAAGTCCTGTACAGTCTCAGTACGAATGATCATGATAAAATCTCCCCTCTAATGTTAATTACTTAGAATCTAAATGTAATACCATTAATTCTTCATCTAAATATTTTTCATTATGTTTTAATGCATGGCATTCTCGATTCTCCAAAAGAATTGATTTTATCCCCTTAATTCATTTAAATATTTCATTATGATCGGTAGGTCTGGAGGACTTATTTGAGCTGGTATCTTATCTAACTCGAAAAATTGAATATCCTTCACCTCATCTCCATCGCCTCTAATGAATCCACTGTAATCTTTACATATATAAGCAGCAACCACGTTATATACTTCATCTCCATTTGGGTATCGGTAATATTGATCCATTCCTGAAAACAGTTCAAAAAATTCTAATTCTTTAGCATCTAATCCTACCTCTTCAAACAGTTCCCTTCGTGCAACTTCTTTGATCTCTTCCCCAGGTTCCATTGAACCTCCCGGTAATCCCCATAAACCATTATCAGTTCTTTGTTGTAATAATAATCGACCTTCTGCGTCTATAAGAATCACGCATGCTCCTGCCATAATTATAGGTTGTGTTCCTACTAACTCTCTTATTTGTCTTATGTAATTCAAGATCTTCACGTCCCTCTTTTGATCTTCATTTGTCTTACATGGCTTTTGGTTTTATTATTACTATCCTAAATTTCACGTCATGGAACCAAGGAGAGTCTGTGAGCGACGTGCAGAATGTTTGTTGTGTCATAGAGGATTCAATGTTTTTAATAATAGCTCTATTGATTCTAAGTTTCTTTTATCGATATTTAAAGGTCGTTGTATAGTTACCCCTATTACTTCTTTATTTATTTCTATAAAAAAAATATCTTGAACCATTACGATCTCCTCTTGATAGGCCCTCAAAAAGAGTATTCAAGCATAAATAATCCTGGTACTTCATGAACGCTGGTTCAAAGTAGATTTCTTTGCGCTTGTCAATTTCAATATTTTTATCTTGAAATTGAGCAATATTTAAATATGATCTTGCCTCAAAGAACTTAGTGTCTTTATGAACCCTTCCAGAAAAAACGATACGAACATTTTCCAATCCTGATATTTCATATTCAATACCATCTTCAAAAGTATTAATTACAGTATTAGCTGGTAATAGTATTGAACCTTGGCTTCCGAAGAGGTCTTTATATTCAACTAATTCGATATCACCATCATTTAGAGATGATATAGCCCTCTCACGTTCTTCTTGATTTACTATTTGGATTTTTCCATTTTGTGCTAAGAGCAAAGTTTGAATAGTTCTCTTGAAATCATAAAATTCAGTCTCAAGGGCATTGTCCGTTTTATTCTCCGGACCAAATGCACCCTCGGGATTAAACACCATTAAATTTTCGGTGCTATTCTTCAGCGTTTCTAATTCACGATTAATCCGTTTATTCTCTTCTGTTATGAGATTCAATGAATGGTTTTGATCGATATTTTGAAATAATAGATATGTAGCCAATATCATAAATAATAGGGTTAGAACAATGTATCTTTTAATGTTACCCAAATAAGTCACCTCACTAGTGATCCGTAAATACTCGTTAAATGTATAGCATAAATAATCTCCTTGAAAATCTTCAAAGCGATCAAGAGCATATGTATGTTGTGTTATCAGATGTTATAGCCATCGCGGATTTGCGCTCATGATCTTATTATTCATAGTTAATTCTAATTCCTTTAAATGTTCTTTTCTGCTTAAATACTTGTCCTACAGTATAATCAATAACTAAGCTATTTTTTTGGGACCATTGTATACTTACCGGTTCATATGTAACAAATACATTGCCAGTATCCGAGTCATTAATATTACGTCCACTTCTAACGATTGAAACCTGATTGCTTTTACGAGTTGTTGCACCACAATCCCTAATAAATACAACGGCTTTATATGTACCTTTTGGTTGAGGAATTTCGCTTATTATTTCATTGCCGCATGCAGTGCCAAACAACTTAAACGTCCCATATATAATCAATCCAACTCCAAGTATCAGAATGCAACATACAATACCTATCACTTTAAAAAATATCTTCCATGTTCGAACTTTTAATTCTTTTAAATCAGTTTCTTCTGGATCCCAAAGTTCATCGATCTCATTACGTTCCTCTATGTCCTTAATAATAATTACCTCGCTTTCCAATGCACCTTCATCTCGTTTTCTTCCCTTCCCTTCACTTACCGTTACTGTGGCACTCCATCCTGAAATTATTTTAGCAAAGAGGGCTTTGAAACAAGTGACTCAAGTTACCTAAAAACACGGGTCGGCAGACTTAGCTGGATGCAGAAGTGTATTGTTATCCGAATTGCTACGACATTGTTGTATCTGCTAAAATCTCATTATGTCTTTCTAATATTTATGAAATCTTCCGTATCTCACTTATTACTCGATCTCTTCCCTTTTCTGATTTATTCCAGTCACTCATATTGATTCCTCTGCTATCCTCAAGGGGTAAAATGTCGATATTAATCTCTTCGTTTGAGTATAAACATGCCAATGTAAAAAACCTCAATACAAAAAAGGATTTTCCAGCTAATAACACATTTTTATTCTCATTCTTACTATTTATTTCTCCGAAGGCCTGACTAATTACTCCCTCCACATTATTTCGTTGTGCTTTTATTGGTTTAATTCTGTTCTCCGGGATACCCTGAGACACTAGTATTGTTTTATGGTATGTGTATTCACTTTCGTTCAAAAAATTATTATGTAAATCTGGTATCCAAACCTCATCGAATCCTTCATCTAGATACAAAAGGGAGATATCTTTATTCAATTCAGGAAAGTGTCCAGGATGGTATAATACAATATTAGCTCGTGGAAATAGTCCTCTTCTCTTGATAAAAAGTCTTTCTCCAATAGTTTCTATTAAAGAGCTTTTCATGATTTCTCCTCCTGTAGAATTTATCAATGGTTTGACATACCTGACGTTCAATCAGCATAAGTGGCCTTATTCAGATCTTCTAAAGGTTTAAAGCCGCACGTCCCATCATCGAACGGTACCCACGGTAAGTCTTCAATGTTAAATACTCTTTCAGGTAGTTGTAAATTCTCTTCCAGTTTAATTACAGCTTCATCAATTAGTTTTTGCATATAGTTATTCCTCACTTCCAATATCGTTCTTCAATCTTTTCGTCTTCATCTCTTAGATCGATATATTCATTTTCACCAATAATCTCTATCTTGTTTTCTTCAAAATAGCTAAGCAATCGTAAAATCTCTTCAATAAATTCTTGTCGATATTGTTTTATGAAATCATTACGTTTTATTGGATCAAATAGCTGACCGTCATAATCATCTACAATATACTTTAATGCAATACGCCTAAGGTAATAGTGTCCATTACAATAATCATTATAAATCTGTCTGCAAGAACCAATAAATTCTTCTTCAGAACTAACTAATCTTTTTAACGTATCTCTTATTCGAAAATCCTCATATGACTTATAATCTAGAATGCTTATAATTAGTGGCTCTAGATCATCATATATGAATTTTGATTTGTAGTTGAGATTCACCAAATTAAAATAAGCTTCATTCCCTAAAAATCCTTCGAGTATGTCTTCATTTGTATACAACCAGTTTTCGAATTCTTGTATCTTTATTGTGTATCTTAATACCGATGTGAAATAATCTGTTATTTCTTCATTCAATGCTTTCACTAAGATCTCACCTTTCAAGGTAGCGGAATAAACCCGGACACTCCCACTACTTACCAATCCCTCTGCCAGACCGAGTGTCGAATATTACGAAGCGCAAAAAAGGTGTTATTGGATGTTCACTCTTTCTCACTTATATGATCAATTGAATATAAAGGCTTTGCTAATATTCCGTCGTTCCATGGTTGATTCACTTTTATCCATATCGTTTTCATTCCAATCTTTGCTGCCCCTTCGATGTCGTTTACAGGATGATCCCCGATATATATACATTCTTCGGGTTTAAATTGCAACTTATCTAGCACCATCTCAAATATTCTAGGATCTGGTTTCTTTATTCCTGCTTCTTCAGACACTATTATTAAATCAAATTCATTCCTGATCCCTAATCGATCAATTTTTCCATATTGTATTGAATTCTTTCCATTCGTTATTAATCCTGTTTTGTATTTCATTCTAGTGTGAGCTACAACTTCTCTTGCTCGATTCATCAGTACAGCACTCTTAACATATTCCGTCTTATACAGATCCATTAATTCCTTCTTTTGTGGCTTTACTTTCCATGGCAACTCATCAATAAGTTCAGAAAACAAATCATTCTTGTCCTTGTACCCATCCTCATCGAGATGAATGATTCTATCGAATATCTCTTTCGTTGACTCTAGGTGTCCGAAGTAATTGCTTAACAGGACATTCGTAAAATTACCAAATGTACTTGTTCTATCAAGAATCGTGTTATCCAAATCAAAAATAACGGCTTTGATATTATCCATGGTCTCCTCCGCACTTAGAACGTTGTTGATTGTCTGCCTTGCAATACTCCTGTAATTTGATCTTATCTTGTTTAGTTTTTAATTTTCATTGTAAAAACTTTTGTTATTGAAATTAGAATTAAACTTATTCCCGTAATTATATATCCACAATTCATGATCAATTGAGACATATAAACCTGTTCGTTATATATCTTTTTTAAACTCTGGGGTTGGATCTTGATATGGGGACATAGGTCCAATAAAAAAACCAATAATAATTACTAATATTCCAAACCCGATAAAGATCCATAGTAGTCTATTCATCTTCATAAGTTTCATTGATTCTATCTCCTCTGCTACTATCTAACAGATGTTCTTATGAATTCAGTTGTATCGTCCAACATACTCTTATTCATGAACCCGCACTGACTTAAGTCCAAACAAGAGCGGAAGCGCCGCTGTTTATCGGTGCAGGATCTCCGTCTGATTCAGCTTCTCTAAATGCCCCTAGGCGGACCAAGCGATGTCTCCAACCGGTCCATAGGGTGAATATATTGTTAGCAGAAGTTCAGTATGATATTTTATCAAACATTGTTCCATTATCATTCCTGTTAGCA
Source organism: Paenibacillus sp. Y568 (assembly GCF_059445545.1). NCBI lineage: Bacteria > Bacillati > Bacillota > Bacilli > Caryophanales > Paenibacillaceae > Paenibacillus > Paenibacillus sp. Y568. The sequence continues at coordinate 49,713 of NZ_JCAIUM010000018.1, read as the reverse complement.
TATAAATCCTTTTCCGTTATTAATAGACCCGTGACATTCGTTGAATCCTTAATAAAATTTACAAGTACGCTCATGTCATCAAGATAAAATTGATCTTCACTTTTTGGCTTCATTCTTTTATTTCCAAAAATCCATAAGCAATCACCTATCAGCTCAACTGAAATCTTTAAATCCATCACCCTATTATGATATAGACCCGAGTATTTATTAAGTATTGCTGGTTTCAGGACGGGATCTGGATAGTAAGTTAGATTATATTTCTCTAGTACTTGTATTTGATACAACTGATAAGCTGCAGCAGAATTCTCTATTTTCTCAGTCGGAATAGCAACCTTGCTAACTATCTCATTGGCAAGAACAGCATATTCCATAAAAAATGATATGTGCGATTCTGAACCTTGTTCTTGTCTATTTCTAAAGTAAGTCTCACTTATATATTCATTATGTTTTCGTTCTAAATACTCTTTTCCGCCACGACCCTTAATCATCTTGTCAATAGCAAGCGAAATATCCTTCTGATAAAAATAAATTAAACTACAATCTTCTTTACTCAATAGATTGCTTACTTTAAGTATCAATGATTTTATTAATTCTCTGTCCACATCTTTGTGGAGCAAATGAACAATTGGACTTTGAATAAAGGCAGATTCCATCACAATAACTTCTTCGTCAGGTGAATCATCCAAAAACTTTACCCATCTTTCATAATGTAAATCCCTAAACAAAGAATAATCTTCATAACCAGTAGATTCGATAATTACATGCTCAAATGTAGTTTCAAGATATACTCTAGTTTTGAATCCATTTCTTTCAAATTGATTAGATAAGAATCGTGCAAAGGTAGATTTACCTGATCCTGGTATACCTTCGATTAATATTAGTTTCTTTTTCATGGGATCATCCTTAAAACATGATTTAACCGCATTTCTGACGTTCATTGGCTAGCTTACCGGCAATAGTTGCAATCGTGGTAACTTCTCATGAGCATTCAATGAATATTCATTCCAACGTTATGTTTCTGAATTACTTTTCTGATTTTAGGTGCAATATTTCTTATGTAATCTTCATCTTCGGTCTCTTCAATGATTAACGCTCTTGTCTCTGTTTCGTTATATTCATAACGTTCATAGGTCTCTAATTTAAAATCTAATTTTCATTTTCTTTGGTCATTACTAAACACTTGTATGTTTGTTGGTTATCCTTAATAAATGCAGTTATCTCAACAAATGTTTTTGGATTGAACCAATATATATGTAATTAGGAAATTTCACTAACGTTTAGCATTCCTGAGTTCAAACATTATCTAATCAAACACTTTTAGCTAGTTTCATTTGTATTCTCCGGTAATTTCAAGTAGGTTGCCATCCGGATCCTCAAGCATAAAACAATAATAGGGTTGGACTATATTAATATACAAAATATCAGTTATATTTCCGATATTTAAAGACCTTATACGTTCATATTCAACCTGTAAATCTGGCATGTTAAAATTCAAAATTACATTATTTCCATACTCGGTCTTATTGTTATGCTTGTATAATAAGTATTCTTTATTGAAATGCTCATCCAATTCTTCGTTATTTCTTATTAGTTCCAGATCATATTCGGGATTCCACAATGCTATACTATTACCGCAATTAAATTGAGCCCATCTTTTTAAATTCTTGGACTGTGCTTTTACTCTTAATAGAGTTTCATAAAATGAAATTGATTTTTCCATATCCTTTACTATTAAATATGTACAACTCAAATAAATCATTTTTTCTCCTCCTACTAACTTTTTATTACTAATAATATTCAAAAATAATAGATTCAATATCAATACCGTTAGTCCCCCTGCTTTGGGACTGCCTTCGGGATGAATCATCTCGAATATTGCCAATGGCTTTATCGAATCGTCAACTTCGATTGATCGGATATTTTTGATTGAGTCAATATATACTGTGCTTGTACTGCCTTCATATTCAATTGACAGCCCAATTTCTTCTTGGACCTCCCGCTTTCCACATTCTAATAAGTCTTCCCCCGGTTCCAGGTGTCCTCCGACTCCTGCATAAAACATCTCATTGATTGACTAATCTCTCAAATGCCTCGTCCCTGGTAAAAAGAAAACAAATTGACCTGTTCTTAAACGTAGCTCTAAACCAACTCCAACTTCAGCATGATCCGGGATGTAGTCTAATATTTTCATTGAGACCACCTCCAATTTTTTTTTACAATAGTTTCCCATATCGTTTAGGTTATTCGGAACGTCCATTATCCGAGTATTATTCAATTCTATATCCAATCTTCGAAATAATCTGTTACAAATTGAATCTCGCGCTCATAGTGCATCAAGTGTCCCTCATCAACCATTTTTTGAAAGGCAGGATTTCCGTCCGCAGCACCAATACTCAACGTATCACAAAGTACAGTCAAACGTTGAATAATCCACTGTTGCAGATCATTAGAAACAGGAATTCCATATGCTTCAAAAAACAAGTGAATTCGACGACGGCGGTCTTCGGCATGTAAATCTGGTTGGTATGGTACCGTAGATCCTGAAGTATAATCAGGTGCGAAACTCGAAAGCGGAACAGATGTGTAAAGAGAGTACGCAATATCCCACATACGAGGACCAGGTCCTGCCATGTCAAAATCAATCAACGCCACAGGTGTCTCCTTATGAAAGATCACATTATACAATGCAGCGTCATTATGACAGATCACTTCGTACCTGGTATCATCAGAGTAGCTAAGTTGCCATCTACCCTCCGTCTCAAGAGTGAACCCTTTAGTCACATCATGAAAATGACGTAGAAGGCGTGCCAAACCCACCAGTGTCTCGTCCGACCACATGTAGGGTTCAAGATTAGGGTAATCATTTCCTGACACTTCTCCAGAAATAAATGACAATATTTCGCGATTAGAGTCATCAATTCCAAGAAATCTTGGTGCTCCTCCATATCCTTCTCTCTCCAAATGTTTAAGTAGTTCATGTACACATGGACTCCAATACCCTGTGGGGCGGCGAACAGTATTCGTTATGCGGACAATGTGATTAACATTACCACCTTTTAACACTTCTTCCTGAGTCACTAGGCTTCATCCTTCGCTTTTTAATTTGCAGTTTACTACCAGTTAGTTCAAATGTGTTATTACATGCTATTTCATTTATAGTTTAGCGGTTTTCGTACAAAATTTATCATTTTATATGGGGAAACACTTTGGATGTAATCCATGCTACTGGAATACATTGATTTCATAACAACATCGAAAGTTAAAGCGTTATCATTAGTTAATATAACAACCTCACTATCTACTAATGGTCCTCCAAACCTCCCCTCTAATGCTAATAAATACAAAAATGGTTGTTTTTGTTGGTTGTCAGAGCTGCTATCAAACAAATAGTAGAAACCGTCATTGAAAAAAATATCGCTAAAATATAGACTATTAGTTTCTGTAAAGAAACTAACCATTCGAATACCAATATTCATGCCTTGTCTTGCTGTTTCAACAAAGTTATCCCATACTTCATTGTTTACAATCACTTCTAAATCTTGTTTAACAAAATATCCGTCTTTTTCAGCATCTTCAACGGTATAATTACTGGAAAGATTTGAAAACCCTGTGTAATTCCCATTAGCATCAAGTGAAAATGTAATAATTGCATCATTATTCTTTTCACTAGACGCTGTTAACAATCCGATGAAACTAATGAGTACCATAAATAACAAAATAACCTTCTTCACATGATAACCTCCTAAACTCAATGTACTTTTCCTTTTATGTCACTTCCCTTCTTAATGATCTTTCATTCTTTTGAGTCTCTCAATACTAAGCCCGTAGCTTACAATTGTTGTATGATTTTAATAAATCAGTGACTAAGATCCCATCAATCTTCATACCCTCTATATTGCAGTTTTGAATAGTAAGATTTGAAAGGTTAGAATCAATCATTTTACTACCTATCATCTCGCATCGTTCAAGTAAAATAGGCCTCCTTTCTCCATCAACTGATAAGTGGGTATCATGCAAATAAGCTCCTCCTAATGAAATATGGCATATTTCAACATTACTCAGGTTTGAATCACCCAGTATTGAGTTACTCATGTTTGTATTTGTTATATGAGAATTTGATAGATTAACGTTACTCAATCTTACATTTCCCATGTTAGCATTTGAAAAACACGAATGATTTAAATTCACGTCGTAATAATCAGTATCCTGCAAATTACACCCTCTAAAATTATGTTTAGAAAAATCTATACTTATACTAAATTTACTCTGATCATAATCTGTACAGTTAGTTTCTTTACGATAGTATCTTTCATATTTATCTTCAGCAATCAACTTATACCCATTTTTTTCGTAAAAGTAATGATTCCTTGGACTTTTTTGTGTTGTATCCAATGTCCATATTTTTATTTCAGGATTGGATTCTTCAATTAACTCAAGGACGTCAGAACCGATATGTTTTCCTTGATACTCCGGGTGAATATACAGTCGGTCAATTCTTGCGTGCTCTCTTCCTGATGTTGAAATCAGAATAACACCCACTAAAATATTCCTATTTATTATTTTATAGTACATTCCGTATCGTGCATGGTATTTCTGCATATCAAGCGAATCAAATCCTGGAATATGAGGCCTTTCACCGTTAGAATACCACTTAGAAGCCTCATCCTCTTCTATCATGATCATTAAATTTCTTATCTGATCAGCATCTTCTTCAGTTGCTACACTTACTCTGGTTAAATTATTCATATGTACACCTTCTTCTTTCGTTATTTCTTTGCGATGATTTTCTTCGTCTTATCGGATACCCCTGTTTTCATCGATATCACTCACTAAATTTACTATGTAGTTTACCGCATCCTCGAAATCCCTCGCAATATAATCGACTTCTGTATGTGACCATTTATGTCTATATTTATTTAATGCCTCATTCCCTGCACCTGTTAATACTAAAACCTTCATACACCCAGCATTATATCCGGCTAAAATATCTGACCATCTATCTCCGATTACAATACATCTAGTTAAATCTAGCTTATTATCTTCCGCTGCTTTGAATAGCATCCCTGGATTTGGTTTACGACAGTTACATCCTTCAGTATGTTGATGTGGGCAAATGTATACTTCGTCAAAACCAAAATCTATCATTTCGTTTCTAATGGATTCCTCTGTAGCTTCCCCTCTTGAAATTCCCGGTTGATTTGTAAAACCAAATAATTTATACCCTTCTTTTTTCAGCCTATTTAAAGCTTCACAAGTATACTTAAACAATTCAAATGATCCTGGATAAAGTATTTCATCAGTGCCTCCAATTGTTCCATCCCGATCGATAAACACAGCTTGTATTTTATTCCCCTCCATGACTTTCCCCCTCTGATTTCTTGAATTAAATTTGTTATTCAGATGATTACAAGGCTTTCCGATAAGGTTGAGTATTTACGTCTTTCACCTTAGTTTTAATAATATTGGTTTGGTCAAATTCGATAACTTTGGCATTCAATCAGCTTAACAAACATAAGGGAACGGTTCGTCCAAAACTTCGTTGGTTATATATGTCGCCTAAATTTTCTTCTTAAAACCCCTTTTTGGCGATCGAGAATGTCAACGTCGTAGGAGTCCAATGTGATGTTGTTACTGCCGTCTTCGATTCTTCTACTTCATTGGTTTCATAGCAATTAGTTCTTTAACTGTAACTATACATTTTTGCATTCCTTCATATAATTCATTTACGTTTTTATATTCTGTTTTTAAAATAGGCACTTCCCAGTTACAATCCTTAATAATATATATCACAAAAATTCCTTTGTCATAATTCCCATACCAACCAACATCCAATAAATAGTTATTTGGGTATTCGACCTGGAATAGGTCCTCATTTATCCATTCTAGATCTGTTAGATCCGTCGGAATATATGTGTAAGAATCATATGTTATTCTCCCAGGTTCAAAGCTAAATCCTTCAAACATCTTATTCCCTTCCTCCTACAGCAAACTAATTTATATCATTCAATTTTTTAGAGGACTTTATGTTTTCACCTTTTTTATAATTATGTATATTTGCAGTGATTTCATATAACGTTGCGTCTTTCAAAACGTCAAACTTAGCCGATAGAGATTCTCTTTCAATTTTATCAGCAACTATTTATTTATAATCATTAATTCCCTTGCTCTGATTTGTCACGAACTTAATATTCTTATATTCCCAATCAACTATTATAAATGTAGGATACTTTTGTATCGAAAATCGTTTATCAATTCCATTTAATATTATGAATTTAAATCTTCTATTTGCTTCTTCAACTCCAAATAATTGCTCATAATTTGCGTTTTCTTTCACATCGATTCTTTGATCAGTATATATGTATAGAATATCTCTCTGATCTTCTTGAACCTTATTTATTATTGAAAATGAGATAAAGACTATTACAAACAAAGCTATGGTTAAATAAAAAATAACTTTACTTCTTTTGATCTTGTTCACCTCTCCTTCAATAGTTCAATGATTTCGGATAACGCTCGCACTTCACCGACATCCAGACAGCCGCAGCTTAAGAACCGAAGGTCCTGAAGATTCTGTCACTTTACAGGTCGGATGTGTCTCCTGAAATCAACTTCTACGAAATTCCTCTTAGTAATCAAGGATGCATAACGACCTCTGTGGTGGTAACGTGATGTTAGATAATGTCGTCTCTACTTCGATTAGACCTATGGTGTAGTCTTTATCCAGTACTTACAAACCCCTTCATTTAACTCAGTTAATATACCTTTGTTTGTCTCAATAATTCTTCTAGAGGGCATGTTGATTTCATCACATGTTAGTAATACATTCTCAATATTTATTTCACGTGCTCTTCCCAATAATTCACGTAACATTATCTTTCCGAACCCCTTATTTCGGCATGAAGGCCGAATAACATAACCAATATGTCCACCATGTTCTAGTAATTTATCGTTTAGAAAATGACGTAGTTTTCCGTACCCACAAGGATAACCATCTATATATAACCAGAAAATAGTTTGAGGGACTAAATGGGATTCTAGGTTTATTCCTCTTGCCATATCATAGTATCTCAAAATCATCTCACGAAATGCGTCTTCACTAGCAGTATATAGGCTATTAACAAACCCATTCTCTCCCGGACTAACATGTATAGACTATTCCATATAACATTACGAATTCCTGACATCGGGCTTAACGATTGTAGGTCTGGGCCGTCAGCCTTAGCTGGTTGATGTGTCGCCTAAAATCACTTCTTAGAGTTTCCTCTTGGCACCAAAGGAATGTTAGCGACGTAGCAGGCATCCTCTGTTAGGTGAAGTTTTAACTTTCCCGATTCCGACACACTAAGAATTAGCTCTCAAGGACTTTCTAGCGAAGTAGAAAGCAAAAAAATTAAATTCAATATGTATCAAACATGTTAACAAAATCGAATGCGTTATATCTGCAATGCCACCACATGTGATTCCCCCAACAAAAGCAAAAACCATGAATCTTGTACTTTGTCGTGATAATTCTCTATCATCCTTACATTCCACTCTTTGGTTGGTTTGTGATTGAATAGTTCATTTAAATACATTTTTTATCCCTCATTTAATAATTATTTGCATTATTGTTTTAGGTTTATAAGTTTTCATGATGTTTCACACAACGTACCCATTTCTGACGTCCTAGCAGCTTAAGTGACCATAGGGAACGGGTCATCCAGACTGACTCGGTTGAACTCGGTTGAATGTGTCACATGGGTCCTACCGCTCTTTAATACTATATTTAACTTTATTTCATTTTTTTTGGATACAAGTTTTTAAGTGTGTTATTATATATTTAGTAAAGACCAAGTGCTGGTACACTTGGTCAGTACAATTGGCTTGGATGGTTTATTCCCTTCTAAGTCATACAGGAATCAAAACCCACCTTAGTCATTTAATCTATGGGTGGGTTTTTACTTTTTCTTGTTGTTATTATTAATGTATGATAAAAGAGCAAGGATAAACATCCCAAATAGGAACATAATCGTTATTGCATCTTTTACTTCCATGGCTTCACCTCCTTTCGAAGAGAAACCATGCCCACCCAAGATTCATTGTATTTATATTTTACCTTCACTTCCGAATGCGTACAAGCGTTCCTATGTAATTTTGATTTATTTTTTGGCGACTGAGGAGCGAAATCAACGATGTAGAATGGTTAGTTATCAAAACTAATTTACCTTCTTGAGTTTTCCTCAAATATTTTCAATATAACTTTATTATCTCTTACTTCTATCACTTTGTGTTTATATTGATCTAGTGAATTGATGAAGCTAATAAGTTTCTTGTCGTTATATTCTTTATTCCATTTCAATAGCTCTATTAGACTATTAAGCGTTTCCTTCTTTTTACTTTGTTCAATCCCTAGCTTCCTCTTGAAAAATCTCGTAATAACGCGTTTATGTTGAATAGCTATTCTTGGCCTTAATATAAATACCTTGTCAGCACTTTCTATACTGGATTTGATCCACCCCAGATATACTCCCTCGATAATCCATGAATCATGTTCTAATATTTCTTGAAATCGTTGATTTCGTATTTCCTCTGAGTTTTTCACTCCGTAACGATTCGATGCATTGTCCCAAAATATATCATCTAAATCATAATGAGGAATGTTCAACTGTTGAGCTAATTTCTTACTTATATAGGACTTGCCACTTCCAGACCCACCTATTATATGTATTTTCATACCTACTTGACCAACCCCCCTTGTATTTTGTTGATTTTCGAATAAATCGCCTAAGTTACTATCAGGTGCCTACTTTTTTAATACATCTCTTAATTGATTTGCATATTTCATTGGAATTTCGTATCCCTGGCTTGAATTTGATTGTTCTACTAATAATCCATTCATCAATCTATCTGTTCCTAGCGACAAATGATAATTCTTTGTTGTGTTGTTAGAGTAGGTAATTATTATGTTGTATTCTGCAGCGTAATCTAAGATACCATCCATTTTTATCGCCATATTAATTGCTTCTTCAAATATCTTAATAGATTGTGCATCATCTAAATACTTACTCTCGCATAATTCATCATTGGTAGTTTTTGGACAGTCAAGTCTTATAGAGTTAATCGAAACATTTGAATCTGTATTATTGTTACATCCAGTAATAATAACTAAGAGCAGCAAAATGACTACTAAATGTTTTGTATTAATGTTTATCACCCTTCCTATTATTCTTTAAGGCGATTTCACCTACGTTCTAGATCCTCTTGTTCCTATCCTAATCAACCAAATCTGCAACCATAGTTATAGATGTACCCACTTCCCCAATTTCTTTAAATCCAAATCGTTTGTAAAGTTTCATAGCTGCTGTGTTGGCTGGATCCACACTTAGTGAAATTCTTCTTATTCTCCTTGAAATGCATTCTTTAAATAACTCTTCTAATAATGCACTTCCGATACCTCTATTTCTGTATTCTTGCAAAAGCGCCATTCCTAGCTCCGGTACATCACTATCAATATATCCAAAGCCCTTGTTACTTTCATTAAAAATTCGAGCTGTTATAGATCCAACCGGCCTACCCTCATTATTTATTGCAATAAATCCAATATCTCCATCTCTCCCCCAGCCATCAACATACTTTGAAATTAAGGGATCATTTATTATCCCTTTTTCGAATGGCTCTTGCCCTTCGGAGACAAATAATGATTCATATAACATTTCCCATAAAAAATTAGTATCTTTATCTTCTATCGGTCTAATACTGAATTTCATCTTAATAGTCTCCTCGTTATTATCATCAACAGGCATTAACGCTGCTAGGAATTTCACTAAGCTGCATCACACTAGTGACCAAAGTAATATCAGATCTAACTCATCTTTCGCAGCTTCTAAATCTAGCACTTTTACGACTTTCTAATTATTCTTACTTTTTTAATATTAATGATTATCGATAAAATACAATTGATCGCAGTAAGACCTATCCACATATATACTGAATATGACATCCACGTCCCTAACATTAGATAATTATTGTTTAATAGATAAGGCCATATAATTACCAATACTAAAAGCATAATTCTTAAGATTAGTGCGATACTACCTCCTGTCATTTTTCTGAACCTCGTCTTTTCATCTTTAATATGTAGTTGTATTCCTCTAACGAGTTTAATTACTTGGACACATAAAATAACGACGGCTATTATTACTAAGAATGAAAATACCAAATCAATTAATAGATACACATCATCATAATTAAATTTATTCATATGAATTCCATTCATGTTCTCATAAATGTTATTAGCAATTAGCGATGGCGCAGTTGAATTCAAGTTGGCCAGAACAAATATGGCCTGCTGCTTTTCTAAATCAATAAGAACCTGTGAGGAGTAATTAGGGTTAGATCCATTATGACTAACAATTCTATTTTTAGTATCCATACTCCATCCGAATGAATAGTATTGATTGTCATCTTCGTATCCCGCCGTTTTGATGTCGACTTGATGAGATTGTTGTATCGCTTTCACTAAATGTTCTGGGATACCGCCTATCCCCATTTGGGCATTAATCCAACGTTCTAAATCCTTTAAATTTGTTACCAAGTATCCTGCTGCGATATTACCATAATATCTAGGGGCATCATATTCTATGCTTCTTCCAAAAAATACACGATATCCTTTGGTAAGTTTATCAGATTCCTTTTCCTGACCTGTTGAAAAATAACTGTCTGACATTTTTAATGGAACCAGTATCTTTTCAGTTACATAATCCTGATAACTTTTACCTGTAACTTTCTCAATAATCATCGCTAAAACATCATAATTAACTGTAGCGTAATGATATGCTGTCCCAGGATACGTATCTAATGCAATGTCTGACACATTATGTATTGTTTTTTCAAGTAAATCCTCCGTGGTACCTTCAGGAATTAACCGAATACTCCACGATGGAATTCCACTTGTATGAGCTAACAACTGATGAATCGTAATATTAACTTTCTCACCCTTCATGGTTGGCTCAAACGATGGAATATATTCTGTAATAGAATCTGAAAGAGATAAGTAGCCCTCATTTTCTAATAAAATAACGGCTAAAGCCGTAAATGCCTTTGTAGTCGATCCTAACTCAAATAATGACTCTTCAGTTACCCTCTTCTTCTTATTAACATCTGCATATCCGTAATTCTTATATTCTGTCTTGCCCTGCTCTGATACTACGATAGCCACCCCTGGAGTCGCTGATTTGTCCATTATGGTTTCCACCATATTATCCTCATTATCATAATTACCTGCCTTAAACAAAGTTCCAAGTTTATTCCAACAAACACTAGTAGTAATTATCACGATCAGCAGGATGGCACATGCTATAGATGAACCTGTTCTACTTAATATTTTCTTCACTGTATTTCTCCCTTTTGTAAGTCTTCTAAAATATTATCGATCTAATATAGGAAATCTTAAATTCGCATGTTCGATAATGTTTTTGTGACTACGACGTCCATTCCACTTATATAGCTCTTAGCTTATGTGAATGGGAATGAATGTGTATGAAGGTATGACTCGCTCGGGTGTCGATAACTATGTAATTAATTACTTTCTTAAGCCCATTACTAACACAATTATTTATCCAATATTTTCACCAAACTCTTTAACTCTTTAGATCCTTGATGAATATATGCCCTGAATCGGTTGAATTTTCTTCACCTCTTAATAACCACATAGTATGTAATCCTAGTCTTCTAGCTCCTTCGAGATTTTTAATATTATCGTCAATAAATAAAGCTTCTTTTGGTTTGATATTTAATTCAGCTAGTGCTGTTTGAAACATTAATTCATGTGGCTTTAATACACCTAAAACTGAAGAAATGATAAATGTTGAAAAACAGCTTCTCAATCCCACATTCTTAAACACACGTTCTAACGACGGCCATGTATCCGATACTACCCCTAACTTATAATTGTTGTTAAGCTCTGGTATTACCTCAAAGACATCTTGATAAAACTTAAATTTATCATCGTTAAAAACAGTATCATATGCTAACCCTTCTATTTGTTCTCTGTTAAGTTCAAGTAAAGCCAATTCTTCAGAAACGATTGCGTAGAATTGAATGAAATGTTTGTACTCTTCTGTTTCAGATAATATCAACGGATTTTCGTCCATATATTGTAATGCTTTATGAAATGCACTTTCTATTTGATCTTGTGCTATTAATTCAAATTTCTCTTTGTTGACATAACTATAAAATTTAGGTGAGATAAACCAGTGACCTGACCTAGGATGATTCAATACACGGCCAGAATCAAATAAGATTGCTTTTATATGTTTCAATTCCTCCATTGGAATTCCCCTTCAAACTATATTTATATATCTATTGGAAGTTATGGTGTATAACGGTTGGCAATCCTGATGTTCAAGCAGCTTAAGTGACCAAAGAAAACGAATCGTCAGACTTAGCCGGTTGAATGTATCGCATGAATCAATGAAATCCCCCCTTGGCGTCAAGGGAGTATACCGCAGTAGGAATATGTTGGACTCTTTTAATGAATGAATACCTCACAAAATCTATAACATTCTTTCTAAATCATTGATTTCAAGCCTTACAGAATGATAGTAATTTTCATTAAATTGTATCTTATCTATCTTTGCTTTAAAAAATTCAGCAGACATAACATATTCCCTGTCCAATCTGATTCTATTAAATTCGCTTCACTAAAGTTACAAGTTTTCAAATTCGAGTTTATAAATCTACTATTTCATAAATTTTCCTTTGAAAAATCAAGAGCAAACGTACAATCTATAAATGTGTATCCATTCAAAATATAATTTTAAGACTTCCTTCTTCTACACAAATACCTAAAAAAGTCTTTTGTCCGGTTTGAAGTAATTCTTTAAATTGATTGATGGTTAGATCCATTTAGACAATCAACGCCCTTGGGATTTATTGGTTTATATTTTTTTCAGTTCCAGCACAATTTCACTTAACGTTGCGAATTCCTGACGTTCAAGCAGCTTAAGGACCGCAGGTCCGGGTCGTCAGACTTAGCTGGTTGAATCACCTGATTAATCCCCTTGAAAATCCCTCTTGGCGATCAAGGGCGAATGCCCAGATGTCAGCGTTTTCTTTGAAATATCCCTCAATTTTAATATCCTTAACTCCCTTGTTTCCCGTTAGTTTAGCGAGATTACTCACTTATTATTGAGCTAGAGGAATCCCTTCTTTCCACTCTGTTTCTAAATCTCGCCCAAACTGTCTGACTGCTTCATCAACTACATTTATTGAAAAATCTTGTTGCGATCCAAAGAATCTAAGTCTATATATTTTTTCTTCTCTTAACTTTTTCCAATCCAATTGGTAAAGGTGCCTTTCAAAAGAGCTATACAGGCAATTTAAAATAAAATCATTTAACATATCCAATGGGAAAAATGAAGTTACCTCAATATAATTTTTTATAGTTAAATTTGTCCATCCAAAATCTAGTTCATAGATTTTGTTATTTTCTCTATAATACTTGAAATTAAGTTGACAACCTTCGTATTCCCCTGGTATGCATCTTAAAAAAGTGAATTCGACATAAGTACCGTTGTTCTTTTTGTCATGTAGATTAGCCATCTTCCCGAGCTCCTTTAATAGCCTGATTTAAGAATATTCTATTACTCTTTTTAAAGAAATCTAATTTACACAAACAATGGATTATTTAGGTCTTTATGGTGTTCGCTGATTTCCGATATTGTTCGCGCATTCCTGTCGTTCAAGCGGCTTAAGTGACCGAAGGTCCGGGTCGTCAGACTTAGCGGTTGGATGTGTCTCCTGAATTAACTTCTATGAAATCCATCTTGGCGACTGCGGAGCGTCAGCGACGCAGCAAGAATGTGTTGTTATCAGATGTCCCAGCTCTCAACGAATAATTCATTTACAATGCTATTTCATCATCTTTTAGTTGGCCTTCATTAATATAATGTATTAAACTCCTTATTTCTTTATCGGCCCTCTCTCTGATTGGACCTATATTCCACCAATTAAGTGGTAGTTCTACGTCAGTTCCAACCATTTCAAAATCTATCCAACTAGGCATATAAGTTTTGAGAGTAAGTAGACATCTCCTCAAATGACCAGAATCACTAACAGCAATTAATCTCTTAATTTTATGTAATCCAAGTGCTCGATCTAATACTAATATTGATGCCAAGACATTTTCTTTAGTATGATTTGAAATTGTTTCTATTACTACTGCTTCTTCTGGAACACCCTGTTCAATTGCATATTGTTTCATAGAGATTGCTTCAATTTCATCGCGTTGCCCCCACTTATCTCCTCCTGAAAATAAAATAATCGGAGCTCTTCCCTCTTTATATAATTGTTTAGCTTTATTGGACCTATCTAAATTCCCATTGCCGAATACCATGATACAATCGCCCTTCAATTCTGATTCCATTCGACCACTAAGATACAATAGAGTTATCATTTGTTCTGGTGTTAATTCTTCAGGATTCATCTTGGAAATATGCATTCATTATTCCTCCAATGTTCCGATTATTATTGTTGGGATTTCAGCTAACGTTCGCGCATTACCGACGTCCAAACTGCTTAAGGATCGTAGGTCCGAATGGCTCTGCCACTTAGCTGGTTGGATGTGTCACCAGAATTAACTTCTACGAAACTTCTTCCTGGTGACCAATGGAGCGAAGCGACCGCTGTGGTAATTCAATGTTAACTGATGCTCCTTCTTCTTCTATTTACCCTTTTAAATTACTTGTTCCGGTTTTTACGTGTTTCCTTCTTTAACTCTCTTAATTCTCTAATGATTCTACCTAATCCTGTTTCCGCATAGGAAACATTCCAATCCTTACCTTTCTGGATGTTTTCTATTCTATTAGCACAGAACTTATTACATAACCTTAATTCATTTAATCAGTAATTTTTTCAAGTTCAAAAATAGTTGCCTCTGCTAACAAGATAAGCCTGTTGTTATTAATAACAAAAAAACTTAAAGGTATTCTAAGTTTTGTAGAAGGGTCACTTATATTTATTACTTTTACTACATCATTTATATTTAAGTCTGGGATATCTATTTTATATAATCTATAAAAAGAGTCAGAGTTATAGCATGTCGTTGTAATCTCATATAAAGGTTTTTTTAGTTCATATTGATAATCACTATAGTTTTTAAGTCCTTTTGATGAAAAAAAGTCTTTATTGATGATAATTTCATCTTCAATAAATTTTTGCCCTGTTGGATATTCAGAAGCATCATTATATGAGTTTGCAAATCCTAAAAGTTTCTCAACTTTCCAAGTTCCATAGAAATATTTTTCAGTTTCACTATCCAAATTTATACGATCTACAGTACAATGTTCGGATGTATTTTTTGGAATAATAGGCTCATCCGTTTCAGCTTTAGGTTCACTGGAAATATTTGAATTTGATGTCATTTCCACATTTCCACAAGCCGATGCTAGCATCAACATTATCATAATACAAACCAATAATATTTTTTTCATACTTCACACTTCCACTATTAAGTTACGTTCTCATCATCAAAAATGATATTCAAAATCTCAATATGTTGTATACTGTTCTATCAGTTTGGAAATTTTAGCTAATAAGTTCTTCACGTAACTGAATTGATAAGAGGTGAAGTATAAAGTTAAAATGACAAATGTCCGTTTTAAAGTATTCGTTGAAGAATTTTCTCCAAAAGCAATAATCCAGAAAATCATTTATACCCCTATTTAAAATATTTCCAAGCTATTTTCATGGTTTTCACTATTTAATCTGTTTCCGTATGGAAACCTTTTGGCTGGTTGGATGTGTCGCCTGATTCCACTTCACAGATAATCCCTCTCGGGGACCAAGGAGCGTCAGCGACGATGCTGTAAAACATTGTTAGACGATCCACCTGACCTCATAAGTAATCATTCGAAAATTCTGGTAGATATTTTCATAGCAATTTCACCTGTATCCTGTGAGAAATTATTCAATACAATAACACATACTTGTTCTTCAATGAATCTGCAAATAAAAGAATCGAAGCCATGAATTCCACCTGAATGAAATACTACTTTACGTTCTCCAATATGGTGAATCATCCACCCATATGCATAATTTTCTAAATAGGGTGTATACATTTTCATCTTTAATTCATCACTAATTAGTGAACTAGTATATAATGCTCTATCCCATCTATATAAATCTTCTATTGTAGAATATAATCCTCCGGCCCCTTGTGGAATTTTCATATTAATATATGGAGCATTTTTCAGTACCTCATTCTCGATATAATAACCGTTCGCTCTGTCTAAAATAATTGTTGCTTCATTATCATAACCAGAATCTTGTATTGCGAGTGGTTTAAATATATGTTCATTAATATACTCTTCATAACTACATCCTGATACTACTTCGATGATATACGATAATAAAAAATAATTAGAATTTGAGTACTCATACTTCTCACCGGGTGAAAAGTTAACAGGCATATCCAAGAAGCTCTCCATTGTTTCTTTAATTGAAAGGGAAGACTTGTACCATTCTAATATGTCTTTTTGATTAGAAAAATTAAAAATCCCCGAGGTATGTGTAAGCAAGTTATGAATATTAATTTGATGAACAATAGGGTATTGTGGCAAGAATCTAGCCAAAGTTGTATCCAAACTTAATTCTTCCTGATCAACTAATTGTAATATCGCCATTGCTGTAAATTGTTTTGTCACTGATCCAATTCTAAATTTTGTTTTCGGTTGATTTAGTACGTTATGTTCCACATTTGCAAATCCAATAGATGTATTAGCTAGAATACCTTCTTTGTCTGCTACCAGTATATTTCCATTGAATTTAGAAGAATCAGTCAGGTTCTGAATAAAGGCATTAATTGATGATTTGATTTCGTTAGTACTTGTCAATGTGAATCACTCCTTTTTTATATATTTTCTATCTCTATCAGGTGTTTCGTCTAACGTTTGGACGTTACCGACGTCCAATCGGCTTAAAGACCGTAGGTCCGAGTGGATGTGTCACCTGAATCAACTTCTCTGAAACTTCTTCCTGGTGACCAAGGGGCGTAGCGACCGCTGTGGTAATGCAATGTTAGACGATGACTGTGCCATCCTTGAAAGCGCAATCAAATTATAACTCTATAAAGTCTTCTCAAAAATGTATAGGTCATCTTCTTCTCTAACTTTGGTGAATCCGCACTTTGAATAGAAGTGATGATTCTTGACACTCCAGCTAGGAGTATCAAGCCACCATTTATTGCTATCTGGAAAAATTCGTTCAACTTCTTTCATTACTTTCATACCGATTCCTTGATTCTGAAAGTTCGGATCAATAAAAATTCTTCCTAAGTTATGTACTTGATTGCTTTCTATTAATATCAAAGTCCCCCCTATTATTCCTCCGTTATAGAGCACCTTGAAATATTCACAATATTGCATCATTTCTTCTTGCCAACTTGTGGAGTCATAGCCAGGAGGTCCTCCGATTTCGTTATTATTGAATTGTTTAGATTCTTGATCAAAGCTGGCCTTTTGTATCTCGGTAAGCTTTTTTGCATCATTCTTTATTGCCTTCTCTAATATCAACATAAATATATCTACCTCCATGAATGTGAATTGTACTTTTCTTTTTAAATTATCTTTTATTATTTTATGATTAAATATATCTTGTACAGGTTTCGCCTAACGGTTCCGTGTTCACGACGTCCCCACCACCTTAAGGTCACGTAGTGACCGGCCGCGATGCGGTTAGGTGGTGCGGATGTGTCCCGGCAACTACTTCCCGACTTATCTCCCGGGACCGAGACGGATTGTCCGCCGATGCATGAACATATATGTTGCTGTCTCCCTGAGTGAGTTAAAAAAGCCCTTATGTAATTATTGCTTGTACTTCGATTTCAACAAGTAATTCAGGATCTATTAGTGCTTTTACTTCAACCATTGTAGCTACAGGCCGGATATCTTTGAAGTATTCACCATGTGCTCTTCCTATCTCCTCCCACTGGGAGATGTCAGTTACAAACATTCTAGTTCTTATTACATCTTCCATCCTTGCTCCTACTTTCAATAAAGCTTCTTCTATAGTCTTAAAAATCTGTTTTGTTTGTAAATATGCACTGCCCTTCCCGATGATTTCTCCATCCTTCATTGAGGTTGTTCCAGCCACTTCAACAGTATTTCCTACTCGTATAGCTCTACAATATCCTACGACGGGTTCCCAAGGAGAACCCGTTGATACAGAAATTCTCTTCGTCATACTATCCTCCCATGACATCTTTAATTTATCTACAGCAATTTCCGATAACGTTGCGCATTCCTGACGTCCAATCAGCTTAAGGACCATAGGTCCGGGTAGCTCTGCCACTTAGCAGGTTGGATGTGTCGCCTGATTCCACTTCTCTGATAATCCCCTTGGTAACCAAGAAGCGATAGGGGCGATGTAGGAAAGCATTGTTATCAGATGCCGGTGTTTCTTCGATTCAAATCAAATATGTTTAAATTCCTAATATTGATATCTCATCATAGTTTTCAAGTGTTCTTCTTATCCAGTCATTAAATTCGTTGATTAATTCATTTATTTTATTGGAATTCTCAATATATTCCTTCCTATATATTATAGTTGAACCCTTAAAGTATGATCTTATCAACTCATCCAGATTTACTATCATTTCATTGCTATTATCCAAGAGAGTTCTTTGTAGTTCTTTGAGAGACTCAATTATTTCTGACCAATTATCTTTACCAATCTCTTGGAAAGCGTAATGGTCGTAGTTAATGAAGACATTTGCAATTATCGGTTCGAAATAAATAAAGTCTTCTTCCGTGAAAAAAATAGACTCTTCATTCCAAGATTTGCTCTTATATCTTCCTGGTAGTACTTCTATATAACAAGTTCCTTTGAGTTCATTTAGATCGTGTATGATTTTCATAATATGTTGTCCTTTACAGTATTGTTGTTATGCACTTCACCGGTTTCAGCTAACGTTGCGTATTTCTGACGTCCAAACGGCTTAAGGACCGTAGATCCGGGTGGGCTCTGCCACTTAGCCGGTTGGATGTGTCACCTGATTCCACTTCTTCGAAATACCTCTTGGCGACCAAGGAGTGTCAGCGACTAAGCAAAAATGCATTGTTATGTGATGTCCTAGGCATCTCCGAATATCCCTGTATTTTTCTTCATTATTCTTCTACTTCAAATATGGAATCAACAATTATCGGAAGATTATCTCTTACTGATACTGCTCCAAAAACAGATCTTGCGTGAACACCTTTATCCCCAAACACCTCATACATCAATTCAGAAAATCCATTCAGAACTTTATGATGCTCTTCAAAATATGATTCTGCATTTACAAATCCTTGAATCTTAACAACTCTTTTTACTTTATCTAATGATCCTAAAGCATCCTTCACTACAGCAAGAACCTCAATTCCTGCTTGCCTTGCAAATTCATATCCATCATCTGTATTAAAATCACTTCCAAGTTTTCCTTTAGGGTTTCCAGTAGGACCTTTACCAGATACAAACATAAGTCCGTTTACGATAACAAAATTCGTATAACTAGCTGCTGGATTACTAGCATTAGGTAAAGTAATTCCTAGGTTTTCTAAACGATCTTCAATATGGTTTTTCAATTATTTCTCCTGCCTTTCTATGTTTTTAATTATATTCCCAGGATTTCATATAACGTTCCCATATTAACGACGCGAGCCGACCTTAGGTAGCTCCTATCTTAGGTCGGCTTGTGCGTTGTCTGAATTATCTCCCATGATTATACATCGGACGATCAAGGGGCGTAAGCCCGCTGCGTGAATATAATGTTTATATGACGTACTTGCCTTCCTGTACCACCACTAAAATATCTGACATCATTGATCTCACTTACAAGATTGGCTTCTGGATTCTTCAACTAAATAATATCTTACAAATTTAATATAATAGACTCATTATAATTCATGTCCTATATATCCTTTTTCTAATTAGATTTCTTTAAATATTCATGTTTCAAAATACTCATCATGATACGATCGACATATTGACCATTTTTATAGACGTCGTCTCTTAGTATGCCATCCTTTTTGAAACCAGCCTTTTCATAACTCCGAATAGCACCAGGATTATCAGCATCTACCGTCAAATACACTTTATGAAGGTTTAAACGCTCGAACGCAAAATCCAGGACAACACTTGTCACTTCTGTTGCATAACCTTGCCCCCATACCATTTTGTTCCCAATCCAAATACCAAATTCAGCATGCTTAGACCAAGGATGGATCTTAAACAATTGGGTACTGCCCATCGGGATGCCGTCTTCTTTGATTATGGTAAAATAGACAGCTGATGGATCTGTTTGCGCGTACCTCCGTGTACGTTCTCTGACCACTTCCGGTGTTAGTGGCATACCACTTCCTGATGGTAACGTTCGGTTAACTACAGGATCGGACAGCCATTCATATCGTAGTTCCCAATCTTCTTCAACAACAGGCCTTAATGTTACTCGTTGTCCGTATAGCATATTTCCCCTCCGTGTACCTAGATAGTTAATTATTTTAGCCTAAAATTATGGGTATACCATTTGTATCATAATAATAAATTTTATCTAAGCAAGTATGTTATATAACATTACGCATTTCTGACGTCCAAACGGCTTAAGGAACGTAGGTCCAGGTGGCTTTGCCACTTAGCCGGTTGGATGTGTCGCCAGATTCACTTCTCAGAGAATTCCTCTAGGCGATCTAGGAGCACCAGCGACGATGTAGGAATGTAATGTTTATCGAATGTCAGCGACTTCTAGAACTCACTTTCTAAGATTAAATATGCTTTGGTCTGAATTAATTACTCCAAGAATAAATCTAGTATCATACTTTACTTTAATAAACACTTCATCATCATTACTCCCTTTATTTCCAACTATATGTAGTTGACCTTTTTCTTTAGGATCATCTACTGAGTATACAAATGTTACCTCAAAATCTTTATAACCTTTTGCATATATGTATCCATATTTTTCATTATTTTTTTTATCATTTTCATTAGCTATTGAATAAAAATACATTTTTGTTTGATCAGTATTAGTTTTTGCTTCAATTAACCATTTATTTATTATTTCTTGATGCTCTGGTTCAATTGAGTTATATTCATACGAATATATTCCTTTCAACACCTTTTGAATTTGCTGTTCTTCATTGTCTTGTTCATTTACCATCGTATTCAAGTTATTTGAACATCCTATAAGAAGAACAAATAACATCAATACATTAGCTAACTTAACAAAATAGCTTCTCATATTTTCTTACCTCCTTGGCTTGCATATTACATCCGTTGATTTTCGATTACGTTCAGGTATTCATGAACTTCCGCAGGAAGTTGTCACATGAATCTACTACTCTGTCCAAAGCATCAAGTGACCAAGGCGTATCCGCTGCGTGAATACTCTGTTTATCTGATTCCAGTGACACCCTGAGTTACTTTCATGATATCTATATCCATCTATATATTTTCCCACTAGTTACTTTTATCCTGTTCATACTTGCCCACTGTTTTAATTCTTCTATGTTAATCTCTTCATTATTCTTGAATCTAAAATGTAAATCCATTGAAACTAATTTTCTTCCATATAGCTTGATACCGATACTCTGTACAAAATAGCCTTGTATTATAATCTTCTCGATTTTCTGTATTGGTACTTCAATATGATTTATCTTAACTGCATTTTCTGTGATTTCTAGCTCACTATTTTTTCTTAAGATCCTCTTCAATAGCATTACTACTTGTATTACGCTACCTAAAAATAAGATAATGACAAAAAAAACAGATAAAAAATCATCTTTTCGAAGTACTAATAATAGTAAGTAAGTAGTTAATATAGAACTGATCACTTGGATATACCCTGATTTAGGTATTTTGATTTCATATTTCATATTCATGTTCTGGTTTATTCCCTTTCTCACTAGTTTCTGATAACGTACGCGCATTACCGACGTCCAAACGGCTTTAGGGCCGTAGGTCTGCGTGGCTCTGCCACTTAGCTGGTTGGATGTGTCACCTGAATTGGAGTGTAGCGACTGCTGTGGTAATGAAATGTTATATGCTGTTGGGGCCTTCTTTGAGATTCTTCAACCCATCCCTTTATATATCTTTATTCATATGTTGTTAAAGTTCCGCGCGATCCTCTGCTTACTCATTAGGATAAAGTCGCTCCGTCAGGTTTTATATAGCATTATAAAAGTAGCAGGCGAACACATAAAACAATAAAGATTAATCACCCTAACCCTTGTGATTTTTTTATATTATTTTGCCTTAGCTGATATTCGACTGAACTAAATTATCGTCGATAAATATTCTACAGTTGACAGTAAACCAGCCCCCTAATGATACCTTTATTATTTCATCTTGACATTCACCATACTTAATTCTTCCAAACAATCTAGACCTAATACCTAAACCAACCTGTTGATCTTGTAGTTCTTCATCAACATAGAGTCTTTCCCCAGAAAACCATGAATTCTCCACCTTTATTTTGTGTCCTTTATATTCTACTTCCCACTTATTTTCATTTTCTTCTCCCTCTCATTAAATCTGCTAGCAGATTTTTTGGATTAATTAGATTTTGCCCCAATTGCATATAACGTTGTGTATTCGCGACGTCCATTCCTCTTAGATAGCTCTTATCTTAGGGGAATGGATGTATCTTCCTGAATCTTCATCTTCGAAAATACTACTGGCAGATCAAGGGACGACTGGACCGTAGCGCGAATATAGTGTTGAACGCTGGTTCATTCTTCTTCGATACACCCTAACATTGCTTGTTCTTCCATTGGATTGTACAATTATTTTATAAGTTCATATCGGGGGTGTGTAATCATGAAGTGGGTTAATATCCATGATCAATTTCCTGATTGTTGGGTACTCGTTGAAGCGTTGTCTGCTCATTCCATTAATTATAAAAGAACAATAGATGAAATGTCTGTAATATCTAGTTATATAAATCCTAAAGAAGCTTGGGCTACTTATAAAAATCTGCACTTCTCAGATCCATCACGTGAACTGTACGTCTTCTATACCGGCAATGAACACATTGAAGTTAATGAACAACCCTTCACAGGGATCCGAGGTCTTCAATGAAAATCGAAATAATTAATGGCCTCCCTATTGTTGCTCTATCTCTCACATACAATAATAAATCTATTTATCCTAGATAACGTCCTTCTTGATACAGGTTGTGCCACTACTATATTTGACACAGATTCCGTGGAACCAATTGGATTAGATCCAGACTTTATCAATGGAAAATCAGTAAGAATGTATGGTGTCGGTGGTCAAAGCGAATTATGCTACCAACAGAATGTTCAAGATCTAAATATTAATCACATTCTTCTTGAATCATTCACCATTCAATTAGGTTTGACTAAAGAACCTTACGGATTTGATGCGATCCTAGGTGTTGATATTCTTTCATCTTTCGGTTTAAAGATTGATTTTGAGAATTTTATTATTTCTTAGTATCTAACGAACTTGCGTATAACGTTTGACATTCCTGACGTTCAAGCAGCTTAAGTGACCAAAGGGAACGGGTCGTCGGACTTAGCTGGTTGAATGTATCGCCTAAACTAACTTCTCTGATATCCTTCTTAGCGATCAAGGGCGTATGCCCGCAGTAGGAATGCGATGTTAGGTGATGTATTCGTCTTCCTGTAATATCAAACAGTTTATTTGTCACTTATTCGTTTATTTTCTGGGCTCTTAAACCAGTTTCTAATTCCCTTTCCTGCAAAGGGTTCATCTGAAAATCTAGGTATGACATGCATATGAGCATGAAATACATGTTGTCCTCCAACTGACCCACAGTTCCAACCCACGTTATAATTATCAGGCTTTATTTCTCTATCAAGAATTCCTTTTATTTCTTTTAATAATGAGAGTGTAGATTTCCACTCTTCCTCACTCAAATCAAATATGGTTTCTCGATGTTCTTTAGGTATTATTATTCCTGATCCTTCTATTTCAGGTTTTAATAGTTGTAAGTATTTGCAGTGATCATTCTCTATTAAAACTTTTTGGTGTTCTAAGATAATATTGCAGTATTCGCAATTCTCCATTTCTATCTCCCTTTAGGTTATGGTTAGTACGGTTATAAATGCTTTTCAGCGCACTTCGAATATTTCACCTAACGTTTGCGCATTACCGACGTCCGGGTGGCTCTGCCACTTAGCCGGTTGGATGTGTCACCTGAAGAGAGAGAGCCTGCAAACGCGAATCTTTTTCACACCTTTTCATTCTAATTACATCTAGAGAAAACATTCAGCTTGCATGTCGAGGTACTAGTCTAGCCCATGAGCATAGATGCGCAACACTGGGAAATTGCTTTGCTGTGGGGAACTAAACCCGTAGCGATTAAATTAACGATTAGCTGCGGGGATTTAAAGGAAAACAGCGAATATCATTCTGCCAAAAATGATCAGTCCTTCATGGAGACCTGCCGCTTACAACAAGTATTTGGATTATTAGTGACGTTATTCATAAGAAAAGAGGTTAACCAGATAACTAGTTAACCTCTCTCCACTAAATTTATATACATTATTCTAGGGCTGGTAAGTCCCCTTTAAAAATTGATACGTATCATCGTACACAGCGCGAGCGTCAGGGTCGGTGGCGGCTGATGATTTCAGGATTGTCTTCACCTGCTGATAGAAGCCCTTCATCGCTTTCTTCATGATTCCATTATCCACGCTAGTGTTCAAATAGGTGTAATATTTCGCGCGTATTATAGGGTCGGTCAGAACGGCATCGCTCATCTCGAACTCAATGCCCATACCATGGTCATAAGCTGCCTTAGTGATCGTGTCCACACGGTCAGCCGTCGTATTATGGAACAGATAGTTCGGCTGCATGATGGCGGTATCGAAGCCAAGCTCTTTCCAATCACTCCACCCGCGACTAAAATAATAAGGAATCCACTGGAATTTCATCCCACTCTTATGCACATATGAGGATGTCGAGCGGATAAGCTCGTCTTCCTTTGTTGACGTTTGACGCGACACGAATTCATTAAACCAATAGAAGGAGGAAAGCTTTAGGTTGGTATATCCGGCTTCCTTCCATCTAAGGTTGACCTCATCGATATACCATTTCACAACTTTCTCACGGTTCAGCAGTGCCTGCTGCTCCCCTACTTCATTAGGATTCATATTCTCGCTAATACCATCTCCATCCACATCACCAAAGTCATTCTGATCAGTGCGTGGGTAGGGGATTGCAATAACGACTTTTGCTTCATATTTCTTGTTCGGTAATGCCGCTTTGGCCTCTGTCACTGCAGCATTTAATGCGCCAAGCTCATAATTATCTCGGAACAGCCGATCCAGCAGGCTTTCCCAATGTACCTTGTTCGTCGGATTCGTCGAACTTGATCCGTAGTTAGCTCCATCTAAAGTGGGAGCGTAAGGCAGGAACAAGAAGCTGTCAAACATATAATCCTGCGCTACACCATTCTTATTTACATAGGAAACATAAGGTTTCAAATCTTCCTTGGTGTATGAAATCCAGTCGGATGGCTGGTACTGCCACTCTCCTGTATATAGCAGCACTTCATTTTTAACGCCGCCAGCCTGTTTTGAACCTGCAATCGGGTATCCGACATCGGTTTTTGGACCTTTGGATGACGGCTTCAGTTTGCGGCCAGATTTATCCGGTGTTCCTAGTACTTCTATTTCATCCATGAACAGCCAAGTTGCAAAAGGGATTTCAACTTTGACATAACGGGCAACTTTATTTGCATCTGTGATCCCAATTTTTTGCGTTATAGGCCCTTTCTCTGTACTCGCAATCGTACTCAAGCCATCCTTTTGTTTTTCCCATTTTGATCCATCTAAAGAGAGGGAGAAGCTTATTTCCCTAGGGAAGAAAATACCGTTCGCATTATCCTGGAGCAAATTAACCGAAATGTCTTGAATGGTCGAGGGCGATTCTAGATCAATCGTTACTATACGACTTCCTTGCCAGCTACGACCAATGAAAGCAGGGTTTGAAAAGGTGCTGCCTCCGAATACACCATCGGTTAATTGCATACCGGTATCATCAGGATGAGCATTCTCAGTGTTGCCAAAGAGCGTGTCAACCAGATAAGGGGTAACCAGCGTATAGCTTTTGCCTAAAGCTAGATTTTGCTTTACTGCTGCTGCTCCTGTTGGTATAGACTGTCCTAGACTAAGAGTGAACGTTAATACAACTGCTAACAAACCACCAAACCATTTCTTCATTCGTCATCAACTCCTCTCAAATTGTAATCTTTTATTCTCTAAGGTATGCTTGCTCTATAGTTGGGTATAGTTTACATTATTAATTGAGTTAAATCTATTTTAGGACATATTGTTCTCCTAAGATAGATTATTTTGACTGCGCAATTAATAAAAGGCAGCAGTTCAATTCTCATGAACTGCTGCCTTTTATTAATTTTCATTTAAAAAAATCCGCAACTATCACGGATTTCTAAACATGTTATTGCACGCCTGTTGATTAACCAGATACTGGATTTAGAAGGTTCGACAAATAGACATATTTTTTGAGTACCCTAGCAATAGCTAACATCCATTCAACTTGTAAGTGATCGTCTTCGATTTGTTCCTTAAATCGAATAAGAGGTATTGATTTACAAGCGATTAGGTATGGTTTTGAATGATCATATAACCACTTTAAAAGCACGTATGTCATGAGTGCTGCGAACAATTGATTAAATACGGCATTCTTTGTCGTACCAAAAAGAACAGGGACATTTAAATTTTGCTTAATCCATCTAAAGAACACTTCGATCCCCCAACGTGCCTTGTACATGTCAGCGATTTGTTCGGCCGATACATGCATGAGATTGGTGACAACACGAATGTCATTTTGATTGTTGTCCTTGAACATCACCATACGGTGACGAAGTTCTGACTGACACTGCGGTGTTCCTAGGTAGCAAGTGATATCTTTCGTTACATTTGAGTCTTCAACGGATTGGCGTTTTAACGAATGTGGCTTCACAAGCATGACAATTTCTTTGATACGAGTAACAAAATACTGTTGTTCTCTAGCATATTGATCAAATCGTTTGATTTTTCCGTAAGCACGGTCTTGAACAAGGATGTAATTCTTATCTGCAAGCTGTTCGCCAATGGGGACATCATGGACTTTACCGATCGTTTCAATGGCTTGAGCAGGTTGTTCCGTGGCAGCGCTAAATGCAACATGCAGTTTAATACCCGCCCGTTGATCGTGAAAAAGGGCTCAAGGAAGACGTCTTTTCCCTACCGTAATCGTTGTCGAATCTACTAACAATAGATCTTTTGGGATACGAAGATGGCGTCTTATAGCTCGATTACATCTGGACAGAAGTAAATGAAACAGTTGCTTGAACAACTCATAAGGCACATCACTAGCTTTCGTGGAAAAGGTTGAATATTCAATATTACGAAGACTACAAATAATGGCCTTTCCAACAGCTGAGCGATAGCCTTCCCATTCACCAAGAGCAGAATGAGTGAAAAATAACAACAACTGATGAGCTGTAAATTTTGTCGCAGTATCTTTATAATCTAAATCCTCTAGGATTCGCTTCACATCTTCTTCATTAAGAAGAGTTTGAACTAGGTTTGTAAACGTGGTAGACTTTTTCATGAGGTCGCCTCTTTCAAATCGTGGTGTATGGTGCATACGATTTTACAGAAAGGGCGATCTTTTTTTCGATTTAGTAATACCTTATTTTGGTTAATCAACTTTCATTTCTTTCATTTGTATATTCATTTTTTGAATAGTTATTAATATCTTTAATCGTTTTCTTATTAGTTCCTTCAATCTCAGCCCAAATCAAATAAATTACACCAGCTATCAATGCAAGAATACTTAAATTCTTAGGGCCATCTCCAACGTACTCCAACATTGCATTAAATAATCCCTGATCCCATGAAGAAACGCCAGATCCAAAAATAGCAGCACTCAGATATCTAACTCCATACAAAATCGCAGATATCATAAGTAATATTGTTCCTGTTGCTCTTCGACTCATAATAATCATCTCCCTTTATATCTGTTTGTCTTATTTCATTTCTTATTATTTAATAGCACTTTACCCCAATTGCATATAACGTACCCGCATTTCTGACGTTCAAGCGGCTTAAGTGACCGCAGGGAACGGGTCGTCAGACTTAGCCGGTTGCATGTGTCGCCTGAATCTACCCCTTGTAATCCCCCTTGGCGACTGAGAAGCGTCAGCGACGAAACAGAAATGCATTGTTATAAGATGTCGGGGGCTTCCCGAATTCACTTACAAAATTCTATTCCGATTCTCTTATTTTAATTTTATTTCATCATTCCATTCAGGTGCTTTTATATATTCAGATACTCTTGATTTCAATATCTCTATTAATTCATCATCCATAAATCGATAATCATCTTGTATATCTAGACAGATTAATCGTTTATTCTTTATTTTGTTTGAAAACTTCTCTTGAACCCTTTTCTTATGCTTCTTTTCCATCACAAAAATTATATCTGACCATCCAATATGTCCTTCAGTAACCTTAATTCTTGCACTTTCTTCTGTCCCCGCAGATCTAACTTCATATCCGTAAAATCCATCAAAAATCTTCTCTGCTGTTAAGCTACGCCATTTATTACGGCTACAAATAAAGAGTAGTTTAATATCTTGTCACCTTTTCCTCTGTGAGTTTACTTCTATTTTATCATGCACTTGCATGCTTTCCCCCGATTTCTTATAATGTTCATGTGTTCACGACGTCCTACTCCCTTAAGTCCGGAGGGCGGCCGCGATGCGGTTAGGGAATTGGATGTGACCGGCTGATTCCGCTTCCCTGCTACTGCCAATTACTTCTCCGAAACCTCATCTAACTCCTGCCGGACCGAAGGCCGAATGCCCCAATGCGTGAACATGTTGTTATCAGATGTCGGCATCTTCCTTGAAATACCCTCTTTAGCCTTTACTAATCAATTCATTCAATTTTTCAGAAAAATCTTCCCAACTTCCTGAATAACCAATATTCATTCCCCAGCCTACTTCTCTTAAATCCTTTTGTAATTCTTCAAGTACTTTTATTTCATCGGCACTCAGAATTTTATTAGGGTAACCCGAATATTCAGGGTACTTTGAAAAATAATTTAATAGCAAATATAAGTCTTCTTCTTGATCATTAGTTAATCTCCCAATTTCTTTTCCAAATTTTATTATTGATGATATTTCTTGTTGTACATCTTCAATTTTTTCTAAAACAAAGTTTCCATTATTCCAATTGTTTTGTGATTGAAAAGAAATTGAACTTTCAAGTTCAACTAAATCACCTTGGATTTTGTACGTTTGTCTTGAAATTGAATCGTCAATTTGATTGTTCTTCAAAATCAGTAATGAAAACAAAATAATATTAAATAAAATAGAAATTGAAAAGGTTACCTTAATTAACTTCATTTTTTTCTCCCGCTCTTTAATCTTTATGCCGATTTCTGATAACGTTGCGCATTCCTGACGTTCAAGCGGCTTAAGTGACCGAAGGTCCGGGTCGTCAGACTTAGCCGGTTGGATGTGTCGCCTGAATTAACTTCTATGAAATCCATCTTGGCGACCGAGGAGCGTCAGCGACGCAGCAAGAATGTGTTGTTATCAGATGTCCCAGCCCTCAACGAATAATTCATTTACAATGCTATTTCATCATCTTTTAGTTGGCCTTCATTAATATAATGTATTAAACTCCTTATTTCTTTATCGGCCCTCTCTCTGATTGGACCTATATTCCACCAATTAAGTGGTAGTTCTACGTCAGTTCCAACCATTTCAAAATCTATCCAACTAGGCATATAAGTTTTGAGAGTAAGTAGACATCTCCTCAAATGACCAGAATCACTAACAGCAATTAATCTCTTAATTTTATGTAATCCAAGTGCTCGATCTAATACTAATATTGATGCCAAGACATTTTCTTTAGTATGATTTGAAATTGTTTCTATTACTACTGCTTCTTCTGGAATACCCTGTTCAATTGCATATTGTTTCATAGAGATTGCTTCAATTTCATCGCGTTGCCCCCATTTATCTCCTCCTGAAAATAAAATAATCGGAGCTCTTCCCTCTTTATATAATTGTATAGCCTTATTGGACCTATCTAAATTCCCATTGCCGAATACCATGATACAATTGCCCTTCAATTCTGATTCCATTCGACCACTAGGATACAATAGAGTTATCATTTGTTCTGGTGTTAATTCTTCAGGATTTATCTTGGAAATAAGCATTCATTATTCCTCCAATGTTCTGATTCTTATTGTTGGGATTTCTGATAACGTTGCGCATTTCTGACGTCCGAACGGCTTAAGCACCGTAGGTCCGGGTGGCTTCGCCACTTAGCCGATTGAATGTGTCGCCTGAATCCGCTTCCCAGATATTCTTCATAGCGACCGAGGAGCGAATGCGACGATGCAGGAATGTTTTGTTATCCGATGCATCCGACTTCCTCGAAATCCCATACAAAATATATCTTTTTCTCTCTTTTGTTTTATTACTTTTTTCTTTGATCCCTTTACTTTACTTATAAGAAGTTAGATATTATAGTAAAAACAACCATAATAATCATCATTGTAATGAAAAAGTAACCAAAAAGCCTTATTGGTTTTGGGAGTGATTTAAAATCAACCTTCTTTGGAGGTCCTCCCCCTTCTATTCTTTGTGCTTCTTCAATCATAGAATGTACTTGTGTTGTTTCTGCATCACTGTAATTGGTGTCAGATTGAGTTTCATGGTTTTCATTGTCATTTCCCATCTTATTCACCTCTATTTTTTTCTTATAATTTTTAATTTCCGGATATTTCGGATAACGTTCTTGCATTCTCGACGTCCGACGGAGTCGGATGTGTCCGGCTGAATCTGCTACCTGGCTTCTCAACTTCGGTCCGGACCGAGGGCGTAGCCCGAAGTGTGAATGCGTTGTTGGTATTCTCAGTTCATACCCGACTGGCTCGGGGATGAACTTTTTCTTTATACTGGAGAAAACACTGGGCTGAAAAACGCATGCTTTGTTGGGACATAGATCCCGTCACATAAAGTGTTTTATGCCCTCGCCTTTGGTTCATACCCCGATTCAGCTGGTTGGGCCTTTGAGCCCGTATCACCGTGCCAACCTGTGGAGATCAAAAGTGCTGGCCCCAGTGACATTAAGGAGGTTATATGAATACACCTGTTCTAAGTATCGATGTTGCTAAAGGTAAGAGTGTTGCCGCTGCCTTTCTTTCTTACCATGACTGTATGTACAATCCTTTTCCATTCTCTCATACCCATGACGACCTCAATCATCTCCTATCGATCTTGGAGGAGATGAAGCAAACCACAGGTCAGGAACCCAACGTTGTTTTAGAAGCTACTGGCAATTATTCTAAGCCTCTCGTTTCTTTCTTTTCTTCTCATGGCTATTCTGTCATTGTTCTGAATCCTTTACTTACTCATCAGCTGAAGCAAAAGGCGGTACGAAAGGTAAAAACTGACCCTATTGATGCCATTCGCATTGCTCATGTTTTCTACCTGCAATCTCCTGAACCTCAAGTCGAACTAAGCGATCCTGTCCAACAACTGCGTGTTATCTGTCGTCAATATCAGCATTGGACAGGCCTTTACGGTGAAGCACAACTTCATTTCCGTGCTGTCCTCGATCTTCTTTTCCCGGGATATGACAAGGCCTTTCACAAAGTCTGTAACCGTACTCTCTTGAATTATTATCTTGTTATTCAACCCCCAAAGAACTCTTAGATGTAGATCATGATGAGATCATTACAGTGCTTCTTTCCAACTGCAAAGGTCGAGCTTGGAATGAATCCAAACTAGAACAATTACTTATCATTGCTAATAATAGTCTTCCTGACCTTCATGCTATTCAGGCTCAGAAGATTGTTCTACTGCGCTATATTCAGCTGCTTAAGACCTATCAGGACTGTATGAATGATCTTTTAAAAACTATGGAGTCGATGGTCCTATCACCTTCTAAGAACGATTCCAGGGGTAGGACCACTAACAGCTGCCATGCTCATCGCTGAAATTGGGGATATAAAAAGGTCCCCATCCGTGAAACAGCTAACAGCTTTTGCCGGGCTTGACTCAACTGTTCACGAATCGGGAACCTTCAAATCCAAGAAAAATCGAATTTTAAACGGGGCTCTTCCTACCTTCGAACTGCCCTTTATCAGGCAACCGTTGCCGCCATTTCCAAGCAAATTCATGGTCCCAGAAATTCGATTCTCTTTCAATTTTATCAGCAAAAGCGCAATGAAGGCAAACCGGCAAAAGTCGCAATTGTTGCTACTTCTCATAAGCTTTTACGCATTATTTTTGGAATGTGGACGTCTGGTCAAGATTTTAAAACGGGTTGAGTTCACAGTTGGAAATTAATTTCCAATAAAACCTTCTCTACTGGGTAGGTTTATTTAGGTACGTCTTTGTTTCATCTATAAAAAGTATATTATAATGATAGAGTTGACTTTGATTAGCTGGTTTAGGTGATGTCCCTGCCTTCTTCGAATAACACAACAATACTTTATTGAATCCCTGCAGTTCCAAATGTCTCATTAATAATTTTTTCGTATTCTTCCCATTTAAAATAAAAAGGCCCTATATCAATAGCTTTATTGTCGGGTTCCAGTTTGAAATCACTCCATGTAATAAGTTCCCCTTCTCTCTCAATAAATACAGATATAAAGCCACATTCTTCATCTCCACACCAAGGACAGACTAGTATTGGGTACCTGTAGTACAAATATTCGTGAGTTTGATTTAATAAGAAATAATTAATTATTTGTCTTTGATGCTCTTCACTTCCCCACCCGAGGGACGGAACCATATCATGCTTTTTTAGCATTTGGTAAAGAGACCTACCATCAATTATCATGTCAGCAAATTTAGTATTTTTATTTCCTTCTTGTTCCGGATCAAGGCTATCATAACGACTTGAAGGTTTGATTTGTAATAGATTTATAGTTCTCATGTTCTCTCCTCTATTTCTTGCAGGGATTTCACATAACGTTTCGTGTTTCTGACGTCCAAACGGCTTAAGGACCGTAGGTCCGGGTGGCTTCGCCACTTAGCCGGTTGGATGTGTCGCCGGATTCCACTTCTCAGAAAATCCCTCTTGGCGACCAAGGAGCGAATGCGACGATGCTGAAAAATATTGTTATGCGTAGTTACCGTCTTCTTGAGCTACTTACATAACTTCTTCTTTTTTTCTCAATATAAAATACATTAAATTGTCCTTCAATTGGTGTTGTTTAATAAATCCCATCTTCTCTAAAAGCCTTTGTGATTTGATATTTTCAATTTCAGTGGTCGCTTCAATGTAATCCAGTTTCATTAATTTAAATCCAATTGGGATAATTTCATTTATCGCTTCTTGCATCAATCCTTTGCCCCAGTAATTCGGGGATAGATCTAAACCAATTTCAGCTCTTGATCCATCCTTGTCCGCAGTCCAACAATGAAATCCACATGTACCAATTAGTTCATTATTATCTTTACTAAAAAGCCCGTATCTACAGCCGGAATCATTGATATGAAAAGCAATAATTTCTTCAGCTTCACTTCTATCTTTACACACCTCGATATCCATGAATTTTGTGACATCAGGGTACGAAAAATGTCTGAATACTGATTCAACATCATCTAATGTTAGTTCTCTTATAAAAAGTCTTTTCGTTGTAATGACCGGAAATTCTATCATCAGTAATCGCCCTCTCACTTTGCTAATTATATTGTTTAGAACTTAATAGCACTTATGGTAATTTCGCATAACGTTCGCGTATTACCGACGTCCAAACGGCTTAAGGACCGTAGGTCCGGGTGGCTCTGCCACTTAGCTGGTTGGATGTGTCACCGGAGTTAACTTCTACGAAACTTCTTCCGGGTGACCAAGGGGGCGTAGCGACCGCTGTGGTAATGCAATGTTATGCGATGCCCCGTCTTCCTTGAAACGCTGGAATTCTTTATTTCATTTTACTCTTTAAGCTCTCATCAGATAATATAAAAAGTATTGAAAGGTCATTTATTGATTTGATTTGTACAAAGTTATCGCTATTAAGATCTTTATTGTTCCCTGTTACATAGATCTTTCCCTTGTTTATTGGATCACCTTGGTCATAAATAAATGAGACCTCATATTGGGTATAGCCCTTACGATATACATAAGAGTACATATAGTCATTAATACTCTCTTGAAAAAAATAATATTGTCCCTCTTCTGCAGTTTCTCGTGCTTTTGTTAACCATTGATTGAACTTGTCTGTATGTTCTCCTTCTACTTCATTCAACTTGTAACTGAAAACAGCATTCAAGGTGCTTTCTAGATCATTTCCGTGTTGTTCTTCTTGGGTTGAACATCCCGAAATTGCCAAAATAAAAGAAAAAAATATAAGAAAAATCCGCATAGTTCCACCTCCAAAAAGGGTCTATAAATGGGTTTTACGGGGTTTCGCATAACGTTGCGCATTTCTGACGTCCAAACGGCTTAAGGACCGAAGGTCCGGGAGGCTATGCCACTTAGCCGGTTGGATGTGTCGCCTGATTCCACTTCTCAGAAAATCCCTCCCGGCGACCAAGGAGCGTCAGCGACGAGGCTGAAAAACATTGTTATGTGATGTTACCGACTTCTATGAAATACCCTCATTTAACTGTGCTTGTACCAGATTGCTCTTGTAATTCTTGATCAATTGTCTCCGTGCGTAAAATTCCGCCATCATGATCGTATGCAATGATATCGAATTTTTTACCCTGTGCATCATCGATCAATACATAAAACAATTTGAAATGCCTATTGATTTCTACAATATCTGTCTGTCTCTCAAGTCCGGTTATATAGTCTTTTACAACAAGTCTGGATATATCAGGATTTAGGATAACCCCATAAATCATTGGAAATGGCGAGTCAAATTCAGTTCCTGTAGTACTTGGAAAATAAGAACTATAAAATGCTTCTCCTTTTGCTTCTTCCAGTGATAAATCTAATCTAACATTGGTTGCGCTAAAAGATCCTCCATATCCCCACTTCCAACCTTGGTCAGTTTTCTTTACAAACTCTGATGAAACTTGAATTCGTCCATCATTGATATTTCTTAAAAAGAAAACCATCATACCATTATTAACTGGCTGCTCATGAATAATGTAATTGACGTAATTATCTTCTCCTCTCGCCTTTTCAATAGCTTCTACAATGGATTTACTAGAATCATCTTCTCTCAAATATATATATCCGAGATAGGTACATAAACAGATTAGTAATAAAGCAATGATAACTAATATTTTTTTCAAAGTGACCTCCTGTATATGCTTAATAATTCCTATTTTCGGTAATTTCACATAACGTTCGCGCATTACCGACGTCCAAACGGCTTAAGGACCGAAGGTCCGGGAGGCTATGCCACTTAGCCGGTTGGATGTGTCACCCGATTTAACTTCTTCGAAATTTCCTCCTGGTGACCAAGGGAGCGTAGCGACCGCTGTGGTAATGCTAAGTTATGTGATGTCCACGTCTTCAGAGCACTACATCAAAATCATTAGTATTGACTTCTCACTTCTTCTCTTTACTCTTCTATCCTGTCATATTTCCCTTGATTCAACCTTTCTTCGCAAGTAAGACTCATTAAGACCCTTCTTACAAAACGAGAATTTCTCCCCAGTTATTCCTTGTATACGATCAATTATTTGACCAAGATGATAACCGGTATGCTCGACTAGATGATACAGCTGATGGATGTGTTCTTTATCAATTTTCAATTCCTTATTTATATACTCACTCATAATTGTCTTCCATTCTTGCAACTGATTCTCGAAAGCTACGATCAATTGTTCAGATGTTTGCCCATCTATTGGAAAATAACTCTCAAAATCAGGCTTTAATTCGTTATCTAAACTCTTAAGTCTTAAGCAGCTTCTTCGAATGTGTTCACACACATGTAACGCTATCCCTCCTATCGTATTACTATCGTGATAGGACTCTGACCATAAATCATGTTGGCTCAACCCTTTCATTACTTCTTTTAGTTTCATAAAATACAAGTCACACATTCTATGTAACGAAATCCTCAAAAAGAGATCTTCTATCTCGTCATTATTCATTCTTAGCACTCCCAGTTTTCCGATTTTATTCCTCTTGGTCCATGAATCCGCTCTGTTTGCATATATGTATTTAAGCTTCTTAACGGCGATTTCACATAACGTTGCGTATTCCTGACGTTCAAGCGGCTTAAGGACAGTAGGTCCGGGTGGCTTCGCTACTTAGCCGGTTGAATGTGTCGCCAGGAGGGATTCCACTTCTCTGGAATCCCTCCTGGCGACCAAGGAGCGTCAGTAACGCAGCAAGAATGCAATGTTATAAGATGTCCCCGCCTTCGAAGCAATATCTTACAAATAATCAGTCATTATAAATGATATCCCTTAAATCATTCGTTGATTTTTCAAGTATTCTGTAACCTTTTTCACTATTTGATGAACTTACAAGTAATCCATTACTTGCATCTTTATTCTTAGAAATGTTTAAATGAAATTCTTTTATAGTACGGTTATTAAAAGATATTCGTATTAGAAACATCACACCATAATCAAGACTTCCACTTAGTTTTTCTGAATTGTTAATTGCCTTTATAAATAAATTAATCGAGTGTTTATCGGTAATAGTCTTTTTTAGAAATGGTCTGTCATCCATTCCAATACAATCTTGAACGCATTCTAGGGTTATACTTTGTACATCTCTACTATTAATGGAGAAACTATTACCGAAAAAATACCATCCAATAAATACAAATGTAATACCGATTACTATTAGAATTACATTAGATCTTTTAATAATAATCATTCCTTCCATTATCATTACGGGGATTTCTTATAACGTTGCGCATCTGAGACGTGACCTGGCCTTAGATAGCTCTTATCTTAGGTGTGTTGTCTGAGATTACTTCCATGATTACTCACCTGACAACCAAAGGGCGAATGCCCCGAAGCGCAGATGCATTGTTATAAGATGTCCCCGACTTCGAAGGTATTACTAAACTGCTTTTCTGATCCTTGTCTCATTTCATGTACAATACATTAAGCCCTTCCATTGATCACTTCACGAAGATATTGATCTTAGTCTATATTTATCAAAAATTCTTTTATCGTAAAATATTGTGTATTCGTTATTTTCTTTAACTAATTTTGTGATATTAATTGGAATTCTTAAAGTTCTTACTCGATTACTTTGATTAATTATTGTCATTTCATTTTCACAAACCTTCTGAACGGTAACTACTTCATAAGTTGAAGATCGAAAAGAATTCCAAAACATTAATAAAACCACAATGATTATTAAAAAAATGATAATTCTCTTGTTTTCTTTAATCACGAGAATCTCCTTTCAATGATTCTGAACTTATCGCTTTTTGCCCACTTTTCGGGGATTTCTTATAACGTTTGCACATCTGCGACGCGATCCGGCCTTAGATAGCTCTTATCTTAGGTCGGATCATGTGTTGTCTGAGTTACTTCCATGTTAACCTTCTGACACCAAGAGACGAATGTCCCGCAGCGTAGATGTAATGTTAGTTGATGTTACCGACTTCATCGAATAGCAGATTATGTCTCAATTAGTTTCACATAAGTTCTTGTTGAATCTGGATAGTTGTCTACTATCTCCTCTTCTGAATCTTCTTCACTTGCTTCTACAATTTCAATCCCGTCAAAACATGCATTCTTCTTATACCATTCAATCAAATCCCCTAAGTTCATGGATTCATTTGCTTCTTGACCCTCATGATAAGAGACAACAGTTAGAGTAAATGCTGGAACAAGAGCATCTCCGTTTAAAAAGTAGTATAATTTCTTATTTTTATAATGCTTTTTTAGATATTCCTCAATGTTATCTTCTAGAAAAAGTAGCGCTTCTAGCAATCTTTCATTAGTGATCCTATTATGTTTAATTAATCTATTAAACCCATGAATATAACAATAATTTGCACTAGCTTCGAGTTTCATTAATTCAGGGTCATTAGAGAATAAGAATCTTGGATTCTGAACTATTGCGTTAATTTCTCTATATGCTTTCTGCGCATATCTATTTAAATACTCAAGCAAAATACCACCTTTACTTTCTCCGTTAGTTTTTTGCATCGGTAATTTCACATAACGTTGCGCACTCCTGACGTCCAAAGGGCCGGGTGGCTCAGCCACTTAGCTGGTTGGATGTGTCGCCTGAATCCGCTTCTCCGATATTCCTCTTGGGGTGACCAAGGAGCATCAGCGACGACGCAGGGATGTAATGTTAGCTGATGTCAACGGCCTCTTCGAGTAACCTAGCACAAGTTCTTTATAGTTTATTTTAACTTTAGTTTATATATAATCTCGCCATCTTGGTTCTCTTTATCTTGATTGACAAATCCTAATTTCTCGTAAAGCTTTCTAGCATGATCGTTACTTTTTTCGATTGTTAGAGAGATTACTTCGCATTGTCTGTGTATTTCCTGAATGAATTCTAATATTCTTTGAAGAGATTGTGTTCCTAATCCCATCCCTTGATATTCCTTGTCTATTTGAAAGCCACCGATCCAGTAATTATTCGTACTATTTGGTGTATATGAAAGATAGAAAAATCCGATTGCTTTATCATCCTTGAACAAAATATATGGATCAAAAGCCTCATCCCAAGGTTTTATATAAGCCCATGCTAAAGATTCGATAACAGAAGGAACAAACTTCTCTTGTGATTTGAGTAAAGATATCGAGAGAACTTCTTCCCAATTTTTTTTATTAATTGGTACTATGCCGATTAGATTCATTTTTTATATTCCTTTCGTTTTCGCATTACACAATTTTGTTGATTTCAGTTAACGTTTGGCATTCCTGACGTTCAACCAGCTTAATTGTCCGCAGGGAACGGGTCGTCAGACTTAGCTGGTTGAATGTGTCGCCTGAATAATCTCTTTCGAAATCCTTCTTGGCGATCAAGGGCGAATGCCCGCAGTAGGAATGTGGTGTTATCGGATGTATCTGACTCCTATGAATTTACTATCAGATTATTTACATATTTAATGTTATTTGACGTCTTTTAATTCTTTCATACTCTTGATGTCTTTGTTGTCTTTCATATCTTTGATGTCACTTGGCTTTGATTTATTCATCTTTATGTATTTCTATCTCTTCTTCGAAATGCATCTATGCTGATTTGAAATCTCGTTTTCTTTAGATCTTTCTCTTCTATTCTTATGCTTTTACCTTTTGTTCATTATTCCTTTCTGAATTTCACTATCATAGATTCTTTAACGCCCTTCATATGTTCCTATCCCAGATATTTCCGATAACGTTCGCACATTACCAACGTCCAATTGGCTTAAGCACCGCAGGTCCGGGTGGCTCAGCCACTTAGCCGATTGTGTGTGTCACCTGAATTAACTTCTTCGAAACTCCTCCTGGTGACCAAGGGAGCGTAGCGACCGCTGTGGTAATGTTAGGTTATGTATTCGTCTTCCTCGAATTATCCATCATTGATTCCATTAGAGGCATTGAATTTAAATGATATGAAAAATGAAATCCAATAGTGTAAAAGACCCGCGAACGAAGTTAATGAAATAGTTATTATTCTAATATGGATGCTCCAGATATCTTTGAAAGTAAAATATAAAGCCAAAAATGTTAAGCAATATAATGTGATACCAACTACAAATCTATAAACAGTCTTTATTATCAGTAGTTTATTGATCATAAGTGTCAATAAAGAGAAGAATAATACAAAAAATGAAGGAAGGAATATTAGAACACTCACACCATCAGTAAACAACGGGAATTCATTATCAACATAATTAGGCCAAAAATTAATTACTCCTATTAACGGAAATATAAGAGATATCACAATCCATATTCTGTATAAAGTCGTCAAATTATTAATCCCCCCAATTTAGGTTACATTATCGCATGAACATTCTGTACTTCTTAATTGAGTTAATTTTTAAGTTCGTGCTCTTTAGTTTGTTAGATTTGCATACCACATCTCCTTGAGCGGCTACGATTGTTTATATTATGTTTCATACGAATATTTCAGCATTCCTGACGTTCAAGCGGCTTAAGTGACCGTTGGGAACGGGTCGTCAGACTTAGCCGGTTGAATGTATCGCCTGATAAAACCCCCTTGGAAATTCTTCTTGGCGATCAAGGGCGAATACCCGTAGCAGGAATGTGTTGTTAGGTGATATGTCCCCTGCTTCCTGAAGTACTATCAGATTCCTACTTCTTTAATACATCTCTTAATTGATTTGCATATTTTATTGGAACCTCGTATCCCTGACTTGAATTTGATTGATCTACTAATAATCCATTCATCGATCTATCTGTTCCTAGGGACAAATGATAATTCTTTGTTGTTTTGTTAGAGTTAGTAATTGTCATATTGTATTCTGCAACGTAATTTAAGATACCTTCCATTTTTATTGCCTTATTAATTGCTTCTTCAAATATCTTAATAGATTGTGCATCATCCAAATACTTACTCTCGCATAATTCATCATTAGTAGTTTTAGGGCAATCAAGTCCTATAGAGACAACCGAACCATTTGAATCTGTATTATTGTTACATCCTGTAATAATAACTAAGAGCAGTAAAATGGCTACTAAATGTCTTGTATTAATATTTATCACCCTTTCCATTATTCTTTAAGGGGATTTTACCTAACGTTTGTGTGTTCCCGACGTCCCCCCTTAGATAGCTCTTATCTTAGGGGGATGGATGTGTCTGCCTGAATCCACTTCTCCGAATATCATCGGGTAGACCAAGGGGCGTTAGCCCCGCAGCGGAAACACATTGTTGAACTAAACCGCTACGCGGTAGCTTTTTAAATCCTACATTCCTTACTGCCATTTTACCACGCCTTCCTTTATTATCTAGTAAAAAAAGGAAGGTGTGTTATCTATGCAAGACTGGATTCAATCCATGACAGTTTCAATGGAGTTACGTGGGTTTG
This sequence comes from Paenibacillus sp. Y568, assembly GCF_059445545.1. Taxonomy (NCBI): domain Bacteria; kingdom Bacillati; phylum Bacillota; class Bacilli; order Caryophanales; family Paenibacillaceae; genus Paenibacillus; species Paenibacillus sp. Y568. The sequence goes on along the minus strand of NZ_JCAIUM010000018.1, from coordinate 8,754 downwards.
CCAAAAGTACTCAAAAAATTTACTTAGCTCATATGAAACGTTTCTATTCATTTTGTGGTAAGCCTCCTGCATCCGTTGGCTACGATGAAGTTCGAGCTTTTCTTCATCATGCCATTAAAACGAAGAAACTAAGTTCTGCCTACGTGAATTCTGCTTATGGCGCCATCAAGTTTTTTTACCAATCTGTGCTTTTTCGCGAATGGAATATGCTGCATGTTCCGAGAGTGAAGAAGAAAACCTTTCTCCCTACAGTTCTGACCTTTCAAGAAGTTTGCCAGATCCTCGATGCGACCCGCAATCTCAAGCACAGAGCCATTCTTACCACCATTTACTCGGCAGGTCTTCGTGTGAGCGAAGTGGCTCATCTGCAATTGACAGACATTCACAGTCCAGACATGCGCCTTTTGGTCGTCAAGCCAAAGGGGGTAAGGATCGTTACTCCATTTTATCCGACCATAATCTTCTGCTTCTTCGTCAATACTGGAAGGCTTACCGCCCCTCCCCTTGGCTTTTTCCAGGTGTCCCGGATACGAAGCCCATTTCAGTGCGGAGTATTCAATCTGTTTTTAAAGATTCATTACATGCTTCTGGGATAACTAAAAATGTATCGGTGCACACCTTACGTCACTGCTTTGCAACCCATCTATTAAATCGCGGTGCTAGTATTCTGCAGATCAAAGAACTCCTTGGTCATGCAGATATTCAAACCACTTCCATGTATCTTCATCTTACTCACGCCCAAGTTCTCGGGTTGAAAAGCCCTCTAGATCTTCCTTTTGGAGGTGATGACCTTGGTTGAGTTACAGCAGATTTTTTCAAGCTTCTCTGACGCTTTTCTCGCTACCCATCCCATTCATAGTGAAGGCATCAAGGTCATTCAGTCTATCCAAACGTGTAGAACTGCAGCGTTGGGTGGGCATGTCGACCAATGTCATTCTTGCGAAGCTCTGAAGGTGTCGTACAACTTCTGCCGCAATCGTAATTGTCCCAAATGTGGTAATTTGAAAAAAAGAGCAATGGGTTCTAGATCGAACTTCTGAGCTTTTGCCCGTTCCTTATTTCCACACTGTATTCACTGTTCCTCACACGTTGAATCCCTTATTTCTAGCTAACCCTAAACTCATGCACACTATTCTTTTTAAAGCTGCCTCTGAGACACTTTCTAAGTTAGCTTTGGACCCTAAGTTTCTTGGTGCACACATCGGAGTGACTATGATATTGCATACATGGGGTCAAAATTTGTCTTTTCATCCTCATGTCCACTGCATTGTACCTGGCGGTGGTCTTTCACCTTCTGGCTGTACTTTTATGCGCTCGAAGAAGAAGTTCTTTATTCCCGTGAGAATCCTCTCTAGGGTTTTTCGAGGTGAATTTCTTTATTTCTTGAAAAAGACTTATGCCGATCAGAAGCTGAGATTTACTGGAACCTCACTGCCCTACGCTGAAGAATCTTCATTTTTCACTTTATTAGATTCACTCTATGAACCGGATTGGGTCGTCTACTGTAAGAAACCGTTTAAAAGTTCCTTTCACGTCGTCAAATATTTAAGTCGCTATACGCACAAGACCGCGATTTACAATAATCGGATCCAATCCATGGACGATCGGACAGTAACCTTTCATTATCGGGATTACAAAGATGACGGGAAAGTGAAGCCAATGACACTGGATGCGATAGAGTTTATGCGGAGATTCATGATGCATGTGCTACCTTCTGGTTTTCAGAAAATTAGATATTATGGCTTTCTCAGCAACGCCAATCGAAAAACCAAACTGCTGACCTGCTTGCGTCTGACTCGAACGCCGATTAAACCCAAAGTAAAGCTGACGGCGAAGGATCATATATTGAAATTAACGGGTGTGGATATTTCACGTTGTCCCTCTTGTGGAGGGGTTTGGTGTCAGATTCTAACACTGGCTCCCGGTGGTGGATAGACACTTTGTAATTGCATACTTCTTGTTACGATGCCTGATCTGGGGAGGGGGGAGGTGTGTTTTCATACGACAAGATATTCCATTGACCCTAGAATTTTGGATAGCCGATCCTCCCATTTCATGCAACATCGGTATTGGAAGTAAATAACAAAGCCCATAAGCGGTAAGCTAGCAAATATTCGCGGCATCGTTCAACATGGATTTGCGCAATTGCCGCGGAGCTTTACTGCTCATATGATAGTCATTGAAGACCTTCATACTATGCTTATGAAGTTCTTTTTTTCGGGCAACTGCGCAACCAATCCAGAGTGTTAGACGATGCTTATAGTTGTGAGGCTTGCCGAACACCTAATGCAGTGACGTCCCGACGGGCTTAGGGGGCTGGATGTGGTCACTCGCTTCTCAGAGTGATCCCGAGCGTCAATATGTTGTTAGCCAAAGGAAGTTCTGGAAGCGCCATTGTATTTAAGGCATTCTCAAAATAGCTATATACTTCATCTGCAATTCCCAGAAACTCTTCAACAAGTACATGACTATCCAAGTAACAAGCATACAGATAATCAACTAAAGCGGAGTCAATCTCGCAATAGTCTAATATGGCATTCTTCATCTTAATAATGTCATCTTGCCATACACCTGTATCTACTAAAACCAAAGAGTATAATGCACGAATTAATCTCTTAGAATAACCTTTAATATATCTAGTTTTCATTGTGTTATCACTAGCATTAGAAAGTAAACTATGTATACGATCTACTTCCTGCTTGGTCTCTGTATTTAAGTCTAAAATGAACTCTGGAGAAGTAATTATCGGTGGCACTTTTTCACCAACGTCATGACCATGTATGCAAACACAAATTATCTTAATCCAAAAACCCCACTCATTCGGTTTACTTAATACATCATCAATCGAGCAAATTATCGTATCAATCTTAGTTACTTCTGGATATTCTTCCAAAAGCTTGTCTTTAATATTTGACAATCTTTCGTAATCAATATCTTTGGGATTTACACATACAATAGTAAAGTCTGCATCTGACTTAAAAGGTTTAGCAGTTCCTTTTGGAATCGAGCCACACATATAAATGCTATGAATCTTACCTTTAAATTCGGTAAGTATATTATCTATATACTTATCAACAAAATCCTTATATTCACTTTGTATTACAATTCTATTTATAACTTTTTCTAATATCATATAGACTCCTCCTAAACATGTAAGAACTTCTTTCGGCTAACGTTCTTGAATTCTCGACGTCCGACGGAGTAGGATGTGTCCGGCTGAATCTGCTACCTGGCTTCTCAACTTCGGACCTTCATATGCCATTATGCGATCTTGACTTTCATATGCCCTTATCCGATCTTGACCTTAGATGCTTCTGGCTTTGAGGGTTTACCCATATGTTCTTGACCTAGGAAGTTTCGGCTAACGTTTCGCATTCCTGACGTTCAAGCAGCTTAAGGACCGTAGGTCCGGGTCGTCAGACTTAGCTGGTTGAATGTGTCGCCTGAATAATCCCCTAGGAAATCCTTCTTGGCGATCAAGGGCGAATGCCCACAGTAGGAATGCTTTGTTAGCCGAAGTCATTGACTTCCCTGAGCTACCTTCAAAAAACAAATAACCTGTCAGTCCATTTCTAGAAAAACTCTACTTAACCATTCTTTTACTGTCTCTGTAAACAGAGTAGGCTGTTCGATTTGCAGATTATGACCAGCTCTATCAAATAAAACAAAGGATGCCCTAGGATACATTTCAATAATCTTCCATAAGCCTTGGTAACCTACAATTGAATCTTGCCTTCCTGTCAACATAAGTGTAGGTTTCATGTACGGGTTTTCAAGGGCGTCCACAATAAAACTAAAAGAAACATGCTGCCCTAGATAGGTGCCCAAGAATGATTGGTCGGCAATTTTTAGACCTGGAAGGATTTCTTCATTAAACCGTTCCCATACTTGCTTGCTTTGTAATGCATTGATTCCTTCACTCACGAAATAATTTCTATCCTCTTCTGATAGACTGTTCAAAAGAAGTTCATCTTTATCAAACACCTGAAAATGTGCCGCATTCTCTTTATGTGTTTCTTGTTCTGCAAGAGGACAGATTAACAGAAGTCCATCAACAATCGTAGGACGTTTATTAATGATTCCTCTAGCTAAGTAGCCCCCATAGGATTCTCCTGCTATAACAAACCTCTGATTAGGAATAACAGCATCAATAAACTCAAGAACCAAATCAAGCATTTGATCAGAACCAGTAATCCATTGTTCTCCTTTGGTCTTTCCCATTCCAGGTAAATCAAAATAAATACGCTTCCAAGGTGTATTTATGGTTTCGAAGATAGGTTCCATGCACCCTTTCATCAGTCTGTGGTCCGGACCCCATCCATGAATCATAACAATCGGCGTACCTTCACCATGAACTTCATAATAAATATTTACATCCCTAACTGTACATTGCATATCGCTTTCTCTCCTTTGTGAGATTCATCTGCTCCAACTAACTCGCAATGAATAATTACCATTTTGTATCAATTATTAATTCGTTGGTTTGGATCTTGGCATTACTGAGTCCATTACGAACCATAGGACTCCTACATTACGTTATCTTTTTTTGTTTTTCAACAATCTATGATTTCGGCTAACGTTTGGCATTTCTGACGTTCAAGCGGCTTAAGGACCGTAGGTCCGGGTCGTCAGACTTAGCCGGTTGAATGTGTCGCCTGAATAATCTTCTTCGATATCCCTCTTGGCGACCAAGGAGCGCCAGCGACGAAGCAAAAATGCATTGTTAGGCGATGCGACTTTGTGATACTTCCAAAATATTATTTATATTTTAAATTCCATTGATTTGACCATTTTGGATAAGATATTCCAGTGAATTCTTCGAGTGTTTTCCCATCAATTGTGTAAACCAAGCCCATATGTAATTCATCGTAATCAGGAAAACTATATCCTCCTACAACTTCATTGTCTGCTTCCATCAGAAAAATAATGGTTTGTTTTTTTCTATTATCATTCTCATTATCTAAGGGGTGGTTTTTAACAATGAACTTACTTGTAGTTATTCTCTTGCCTACATAAGAGATAGGATCAACGCTTTGAACACTCCAGTATTGTAAATAAGGCATTTCCGTTAGCAGCTTTTTATCTAATAAATATTCAGAAACAATTCCTTCATTACTAGTTATTAAATAGCCCTTATCGGTAATAAAACGTTCTGCTTTGCTATATTCCCTTTTTGAACTTTCACTAATTAGATTATTACTGCATCCAAATAAGATGATCAAGAATAAAGAAACTATGATTATCCTTAATTTTTTCATTGGTTGCTCTCCTTTCATTCATCCTTCGGTCGTTTCGCCTAACGTTCCTGTATCCACGACGTCTCACCGACTTAAGGCTCCGGAGCCGGCCGCGACGCGGTTAGTCGGTGCAGATGTGTCCGCCTGATTCCACTTCTCCGCTTCCCCCATCAGGCTCCGAAGCGTGGATATATTGTTATCCGATGCCTCCGGCTTCGTAGGATTACTTTCAAATCTATATTTCACAAAATCATTTTATAATTTTTATTAATTCTGGACTTTAATTAGATATTGGTTTAGCTCGTCTATGTTATCTGTTCTGTAAACTTCTCTTTCTGTGTCATATACAATGTATTCTGGCATTTCTTTTATCTCGTATAGCTTCATTTCCTCATTACTTGGTGTTCCGTTTTGATAATATCCAGTTAGAATTTTTATATTTTGGTCAAACACTTGTTGGAAGTCTAAATTTTGTTTATCAGTAGATCCTAATGCAATAATATAATATTTCCCTTCCTCATCGGAAAGCATAGTCGATGGAATCAATGAAGGAATGGATTTAATATTTGAAGCCTCGCATCCTGAAAGTATAATTAATCCTATAATACAAATTATTTGAATTATCTTCATATAATCCATCCTTTTTATTAAGGAATATATTTCATCTTGTTGACTATTTTTTTATATCTCGGAGGTTTCGGATAACGTTTCGCATTTCTGACGTTCAAGCGGCTTAAGGACCGAAGGTCCGGGTCGTCAGACTTAGCCGGTTGGATGTGTCGCCTGATTCCACTTCTCTGAAATCCCTCTTGGCGAGCAAGGAGCGTCAGCGACGAAGTAGAAATGCTCTGTTATGCGATGCTGCTGACTACTAGATATACCTTCAAATCATTAATTTCTCCATGACTTTATTTGTTTATTTTCTGTGTCGTACCCCTTTACATCTATAAAAGTTGTCATTAAGTTTGGCTCTTGCTCCACTTGGTATATATCTGGAACTTTATAAATGAATGTATTATTTACTGCAGGCACTTCTCGTATCTCACCATTTTTAAACTCAATTTGAAATTTACATATTGGCATTTCAGAGTATAGTGCCCCCCAGATAAAGTTTCCTTTGTTTTCTTTGTGCTCCACTCTCACCAAAAATGCTGGTCCATTCTGTGATTGTGATCTCCAACCGGAACTTTGACTATCATTTCTGTAATAATATCGTCCGTACTTCTTATGAAATACACCAAAAACATATTGCTCATTATCGTTATAGACTACTAACTGGTTTGTCATGTCTTTATTGACTACTTCTATTTTTGACTTCCACTCTGATTGAACCGCTTTCTCTACTGTGCTATACCCTCGAATATCATTCCAAAAAAAGAAAAGCCCAATTACTAGTATAGATGCACATGCAATTATAATCTTCTTCATGATTCACCTCTTAACAATTGATATTCAGCAGTTTCGCATAACGTTCGCGCATTACCGACGTCCAAACGGCTTAAGGACCGTAGGTCCGGGTGGCTCTGCCACTTAGCTGGTTGGATGTGTCACCTGAATTAACTTCCACGAATCTACCTCTTGGTGACCTAGGGAGCTTAGCGACCGCTGTGGTAATGTAATGTTATGTGATGTACTCGACCTCATAGCATCTACTTACAATATCTCATTAACATTTATTTCAATGATTTTATAGTCACTCAAATCTAAAAAAGCCCCTAAATCAAAAAGAAAATACTTTATTTCATCATATCTTTTACTTTTTCGAATGGTAAGAAATTTCAAAAATATACGATCTCCAACAATCATTAGATCTTCCATTTTGAATGCTTTAATTCTTCTGTCTTCTCCCCAAGTCCACCCCTTACTAAACCCAGGTATCAAGTTACTATCAGATTCATCTATTTCTTTATTTACAATTACTTCAACACTAAAAACAGTCCCCTTCTTATGTATAAAATTAGGGGCCTGATAGTAATTTAATATTCCAGTCCATTCAAATTGATCATTAGTATAGTAATCGAAATTATCAGTTGTCATACTATTTCTCCTATTATTAAAAATATAATCATTTAAGGATATTAAACCAATTTCGAGTATTTCACATAACTTTGCGCATTTCTGACGTCCGAACGGCTTAAGGACCGTAGGTCCGGGTGGCTTTGCCACTTAGCCGGTTGGATGTGTCGCCTGATTCCACTTCTCCGAAATACCTCTTGGCGACCAAGGAGCGTCAGCGACGACGTAGAAATGCTTTGTTATGTGAAGTACATAACATCCTTGAAATACTATCCGTTCTGCGTTTGATATTTTCATTTCTTCTTGTTCATTTTTGTTTTCATTTTAAATTTACTTTTTATCTTTATTAATCGATTCCAAATCTTTTTCTATTCTTCTTAAGGATTCTCTTGTGTCTGAATAGTTCTTGGATTTACGCTTTACCAGTTTATAGATCCAAAATATTATCAATACAAGAAGTGCAACGTTAATAAAAGGCCACAACATTGATATCCATACAAAGTTCATATTATTCATTTCTCCCTTCCGATTTTAATTGCTTTTGATTTTTTTGCACTATCATTTACCTTTTAGGTATTTCACATAACGTTCGCGCATTCCTGACGTTCAAGCGGCTTAAGTGACCGAAGGGAATGGGTCGTCAGACTTAGCCGGTTGGATGTGTCGCCTGATTCCACTTCCCGATATCCCTCTTGGCGACCAAGAAGCGAACGCGACGATGCAGGAATGCATTGTTATACGACGATTCGGGCTTCTTCGAAAATGCTACAAAATTCTATTGAATTCTACTTCTTTGCATATGATAAAAGACTTCCCCATAATTGTTGCTATAGATTTTTCAAGTTTTAGATCGAATTTCATCACAGATGGATTGAGTTGATTTATCTCTAATACCTTTTTATAAATAGTAATAATCGACTCAGGACCTTTGGCTAAAAGCCCTTGGTCTTGCTTAAGTAACCATTCAAGATCTCCATTAAAATAGTGTTGAAAATCAATCCATTTATCGGTTGCCTTCTGATGCTGTACTAGTAATTCTCCTATGATCTTAAACACATCTTTTGACTCGCCTTTGAAATACAATTCATGAGTTGGTTCAAGATACTCTAGTAATAATGGATGGTTTGTTTCAAGTTCTATATCTTCAAAGAAATCTAATGTAATCTTATAATCCCTGACTTGTTTATACTCAACTTCCCACTTTTGAACAACAGTTTCGGTGAAGTATAAAAAAACATGGAACTCAACAATTAGATCTTCATTCATTTCTTTTATGATAATTGGACGAAGATAGACATCATCTTCAAATATTGCATCTCTATACTCCGTTTGAAATTTCTGAAAAATAGTACTTCACCTTCTTTCCCGAATTGTCGTATAACGTTGCGCATTTCTGACGTCCAAACGGCTTAAGGACCGTAGGTCCGGGTGGCTCTGCCACTTGGCCGGTTGGATGTGTCGCCTGATTCCACTTCTTCGAAATACCTCTTGGCGACCTAGG
>NZ_JCAIUM010000017.1:0-124021 GCF_059445545.1 Paenibacillus sp. Y568 | reverse complement strand
GTCATTTTGGAAGCAAGCTTCCAAAATGACTCCGCTCGACTTGCATGTATTAGGCACGCCGCCAGCGTTCGTCCTGAGCCAGGATCAAACTCTCCAAATTAGATCAAACTTCGTTTGATCGACTGTCATTAATTCGTCCATCTCCTTGCGGAGAAGATGAATTAATGACGCTTATGAAAAGAGCGATTATGCTCATTTAAAACAAACTGACGAGAAATTACTTTCTCTATCAAATGATTTCTCATTTGTTTTGATTTCACTTTCGTGAAATCAACTCACTCGTTGTTCAGTTTTCAAAGACCAATTTGTTCATTTTGTTGTTACCAGTTGTTCTCGGCGACAACTTCTATATCATATCATGTCCGGTTCGTTTATGCAAGCTTTATTTTCGTTTACGTTTCATTTGAGTTTGGCTTGCCGATTCAATAAATGTATTATTTATTGGCCGGAATAAGAATATACCATGTTCATACCTATCATAACAAGTTGTAATAATTTACAGTTGTATCGGATGTGAATTATTAATGATCATCTATGTAATATAAACGCTCTTATAGTTCACCTATCCAATCATATTTCCTTACTAGTATTACTTTATTAGTAACCTCCACTGAACTATTTCTTCATAATAGTGAATTTCTCCTGGACTAAATATGTTGTTGATGTACTAATTTTAAGGACAAGGGCAAGACTGTTTCTCTAGACCCACACACATTGTCTCCAGTATGATCAATAGACCACAAAAATCCGGAGGTCACGCTAAATTGGATGCTTACAACGAGATTAAAGAAGGAGAAAAGGGCGCTTGGGTTAGTATTATTGCCTATCTGTGTCTTTCTGCTCTCAAATTAAGTATTGGGTTCACAGCAGGATCAGAAGCTCTATTTGCTGACGGTCTGAACAATACAACCGATATTATTGCCTCATTCGCTGTTCTTATTGGTCTAAAGATTTCTCGTAGACCACCTGATCATGATCATAAATACGGACATTTCCGTGCAGAGACAGTAGCTGCATTATTAGCATCATTCATAATGATTGTTGTCGGAGCTCAGGTATTATATCAAGCGATACAGAAATTTTTTGAACCATCCATAGATAATCCCAATATGATTGCAGCATGGGTCGCCTTATTCTGTGCTGTTGTTATGATGTTTGTCTATAGGTACAATATTCGCCTAGCTAAAAGAATAAACAGTCATGCTATTAAAGCCGCAGCTCAAGATAATCGATCCGATGCCATCGTCAGCATAGGTGCCTTTATAGGGATTGTTGGTTCACAGTTCGGTTTACCTTGGTTAGATCCACTTGCGGCTACCCTCGTTGGATTGATTATTTGTAAAACGGCTTGGGATATATTCAAAGATGCTTCTCACGCCTTAACCGATGGGTTCGACGAACATGAACTTAATAAAATAAAACTAACTGTCGCCGACACCCCAGGTGTTGAATCCATAAAAGATATTAAAGCACGCGTGCTTGGAAATAACATCATGGTCGATGTAACGATTCAGGTGGACGGATCACTAAATGTAGTAGAAAGTCATGCAATATCTGAAAAAGTCGAAGACCGTATGAATCTTGAGCATAATATTTCCCACGTCCATGTTCATATCGAACCTATGGAACAATCATAGTAAACCTTATTTTTATTAACGGCTTATCTGAAATTACTATTGTCTACTAATTCACCATAAAAAAAGAGTGTCCCTTACCATTACGATGGCTAGGAGACACTCTTTTTAAAAATCCTATTTTTCATAGGTATTATTCTTCGTAAATGACGATCGACTGTGTCTCAGCATCCCATTTAACGGTCGCATTCAAGCGTTCACTCACAAAACTAATAGGTACTACTGTACTACCTTCTACAATAGTTGTAGGTACATCAAGTTTCACTTGCTCACCATTAACGTATGCAATATTACTATTAATGTTCAATACCAATGTAATTTCATTACGAATAACGGTAACAGAGCGCTTCTTACTATCCCATTTCACATCAGCATTTAACGCCTCTGTTATAGCTCTAAAGGGTACCCATGTACCACCATCTTTAATAAATGGCGCCACTTGAAAGGAAGGTTCTTCTCCATTCACATAAAGTTTAATCCCTTTTTTCCCGATTGATTCATAATATTTGCTAAGTCTCTTGTAAGAATCCATGTTTTTAATATTGGCTAGAATAGCTTCTTTCTCCATATACACAGCATCTGTTACACTTACATTCTTTGCTAGCAATTCTGCAACCATAGATAGAGCCACGTCTTTGTCTTTCACTTTCTCAAGTTCAGCTACAAATTCATCTGTAAGATGAATATTGTATTCAGTTCTAAGAAGATCTGCAAGAACTTTACCAGCTGGCTTGTCCTTCACATTACTCATGGCTGTCAGAAGTCCCTTATATCCTTTATGATGATGATTTTTATAAGTCACATCAATCACCGTATGAGGCTTATCTTTATAAGTATCTTCACCTACTGTAGGTTTATTTTTATTTTTATTCCCTTTTCCCTTATCCTTTACTTCCTTGTCCTTCTTCTCTTTCGCTTCCTTGTCCTTCTTCTCTTTCTCTTTCTTCTCTTTCTCTTTCTTCTCTTTCGCTTCTTTCTCTTTCTTCTCTTTCTCTTTAGATTCAGACTTATTACTACTCGCTGCATGTGAGTGCTTGCCTGAATCCTTCCCTCCGTTATTCGGTTTCGCAAGCACCGATCCTGACATAAGGGTTGTTGCCACTATACACGACAACATAATCATCCAATACTTTTTCATGATGTAAACACGCCTCCTCTGTAAATATCTAGCTTATATATATATTTCGGTTACTTTTCTTCAAATCTTAATACATGATGCCACTTTTTTTTATAATAGGTTATATTCGTGTTTGAAACCTCCACTTGTTGGTTAACTAACTATAGGTTACATCATGATTGGTTTATTATTTTAACGTATCTTATACGGAATTTAAGGTGCTACTAAGGTTGTTCCGTTATACTAGCGATAACACGATGATGTAAAAAGAAATGACTACTCTATCTAAAAGATAACCATTTCAGCATTTTCATTTTTAGAAAAGAGGTATTTATGAAGAAGATCGTACTGGTCGGAACGATGGTTTTTGCTATAACTGTTAGTGGAGTTTCTTGGAATACACATGTAAGCGCAAGCCCTATTACACTACCCCTTATTACTACTGTTCCAGTTAAAGAAGACTTACTACACGTTCTAAATCTTTCTTCCGACGAAGAATTATATAATGCATTATATGAAGGTAATACGCTGGCTGAGGTTGCACATGATCGTAATGTTGATGTTCAGAAGATCGTTAACTTACAAGTTGCTGAATTAACGGCCCAGTTTGATCTACGTTATGCTAGTGGTAATCTCACTCCTCAACAATATGAAGAACAGAAGGCAGAGGTAAGAGATATTATTACAAAAAGTGTATACGGTCTATAGACAACACTTATATAGTAAAAAGGCACTGCCACAATCGGCAGTGCCTTACGTCTCCCTACATATATGCTCTATTTTCGTCCGTAATCGGCTTTAATCTCTCCCCACTCTTTCGTCTCCCACTTGCGTACCTTATTATCATATTGATTCATCTGTAGCCAATGTAGAGCTCGATCCACTAACCCCCATACTTCCTTCGTTGATTCATCTCGTTTCAAGGTTGTGGCAACTTGCTTCTCTCTCACCCATTTCAATGCTGTTCTAGAGTCGCTGTAGACTGTCTTGTTGCTTCCCTCTTTTTTCAAATGAGCTAAGGAATGTACTATCGCTAAGAACTCCCCCAGATTATTCGTACCGTTAGGAATTGGGCCTTTAGCGAATATAACTTCACCTGTCTGTGTATCGACACCCCTATATTCAATAGGACCTGGGTTCCCCCTTGTGCCTACGTCAACTGAAATACTATTATAATCAATCTCTTCTGATGACTTCTCGGATTCGGCCTTACTAGTCAGACTCTTCTTCGGTTGCACATGACCTTCTACCTTCTTCTTACCCCAATGTTGCTTCCATCCATCTCGATAAGCTTGTTCCGCTTCTGTCTTAGAGTCATATGACTTATATTTGGCATCTTTAAATTGAGCTACTTGTGATTGGCATTCAGGCCAGTTTGTGTAGATTCCCGGTGTGTTTCCCACCCATACGACATAATACTTTTGTTTCGCCACGACTACTCGTCCCTTCTTGGTCCGTTCAAACCCTACCTAATTATAAACGGCAAGCATCTTAAGTGATAGATCGAACAATGATAGATAACCTTATATGTATAACCATAGATCGACTCGTCCATAAATATAGTAATACAAGTAGAGAAACTAATGAGGTGCGAGTCAATGGAAGAAGTTCATCTAGGTTTATTAACGGTAAAAGTCATTGTTGGCTTTTTCGCGTTATTTGGGATTGTTAAATTGACGGGAAGGAGCTCGATTAATCAATTAACACCTTTTCACTTTATCTTCGTATTAGGTTTGGGCGATTTATTTGCAACTACGATATACGATAATAAGGTGAAATTATTTCACTTTCTGTATGCATTGTTTCTATGGGCATTACTCATGTTAATCATCGAATTCATTACTTTAAAAAGGGAATCCGCACGCTTCCTATTAGTCGGTAATCCAGCGATTATTATCCGCGACGGTGTGTTGGATCGTAAACTCATTAAGAAGAACAAATTAGGTGTAAACCAAGTTCTGAGCATCCTACGACAAGCGAACGTTTTTTCAATACGTGAAATCAAATACGGCATATTAGAACCCAATGGTCAGATCAGTACATTATTAGTATCACAGTATCAGCAACCTAATAAACAAGATCTCTCTCTTCCAGAGAATCCAGTATATCTTCCTACCTCTCTGATCATAGATGGTGAAGTTTTATGGGGCAATTTGCACGCTTGTGGGTTCGATCAAGAATGGCTATCCAATCAATTAAGCGCTCAAGGATATACCCATGCGAAGGAGATATTCTTTGCCGAATGGTGGGAAGGTAAGGGCGTCCATATCAGCCCAAATAAAAGGAACTAAACCCTAGCAACACATGGGTTTGGATCCCTTTTTTGAGGTAAAAGCCATGTCATAAAGTATGTTATATCTCTTACCCTCGTTTTCTTACGGGGATATATATATATTCATTACTTCAGCGGTAGAAATATAGAAACAGATGTCCCGATTCCTACCTCACTAGTAATATCTATTCGTCCTCCATGGGAGGCGATAATGTTATGCACGATCATCATACCAAGACCGTTACCATCATCTTTTGTCGTGTAAAAAGGTTCCCCTATTCTTTGTAACACTTCGGGGTTCATTCCTTCTCCATCATCACGGAAGTTTATGCATTGAAAGGAATCTTCCATGTCTATAGAGATATGAATCTGTCCTCCTGAAGGTAAAACCTCCAGTGCGTTCCTAAGAATATTTAAAAAGACTTGCTTAATCTGGTTCCGATCGCATCGGACCATCATCTCTTGAATCGTCTCATTTACAATCGTGATATGATTTAAATTCGCTTGAAGTTGGAACATACTTAATACTTCTTTTAGAATCGTACTAGTATACTCTTTCGTGAACTGTGCTGCTTTTGGTTTACCCAGAATCAAAAAATCACTTACGATTAAGTTCATTCTCTCAAGTTCAGACATGATCAGATCGTAATGAAGTAGCTTTGAATCTTTCCCGGATATTTGAATTATACCCTTAACGGTTGTAAGCGGGTTACGAATCTCATGAGCAATACTCACAGCAACTTCACCTGCAAAGACTAGCTTTTCTGTATTACGCAACAATGCTTCTGTTCTTTTCATCTCGCTAATATTACGCAAAGTACCCACAATACGAATTAATACCTGTTGATCATAAATGGGAACCACATCTAACATATAGTAACGAATGGACCCTTTGACCTGTAAGGCTAACTCTACCCCAACACATGCCTCTCCTTGATCAATCACATCCTGAAAGAAATCCCCTATAAGAATTATATCAAATACGGAGCTATGTATATATTTATCTTTATCGTAATTATCCCAATCTAGCATCCTTAGGATGTTTTCGTTTACTTCTACAATTCTTCCGAGGGCATCTGTCACAATCACACCATAATAGTTCGTCTCTAATAATACTTGGTTCAAAATATGATGTTCAGTATTCTGCCTGCGTAAGAGAATCTCACGCTCAATCGAATCCGCTAAGGTACTTATCAAAGCAAGTAAATTGGGATGAGCAAAATCAAGTCCCGCCATTAATGATAAAGTTCCTACAATTCGTTTTCCTTCATCACTGCGAATCGGTGCGGTACAACAAGACATGCACTGTAATACGGTATGATAATGTTGCTCACCATATATCTCAATTGGTTCTCTATGACGAATACTTAACGCTATCGCATTCGTTCCCACTTCTTCACTAAATTGTACACCTTCTTGAATACCAATCTGATTGGCAATGTCTATGATACTCGCGTCACCTTTGAAGTCAAGAATATAACCCTCACGATCCGTAATTGCGATCAAGTAAGGGTTCCCCGACGTAGAGGAAAGGAATTTATCAACAAAATAATTGATAACCTCCAATATTTCGCTATACATATATAGCTGTGTTTCTAGTTCCTCATTAGAGAATCGGTTCTTAAATATAGGTGGTTGATCTGGGACAAGCCCTAAGGCCATGCATTTTTGTTTCGATTCCTGAATTATCGAGTCAACATTCATTATATCAACCTTCATTCTATGCTATTCCTAATCCTTCTAAATCCTTCAGATCCTTCTAGATCTTTCTAGATTTCTTTCCTTTATTTTAACTCGCTAGTAGTACTTTCTCTATATAAATATTGGGTGAAGGGTATATTCATACGATTTAATTAGAAAATGGAGTTATTATACAGGTTAATCCTGGGTTATTTGACACCCATACTAATACGCATTACATTGTAATCTTAGGGTGAATATGAACAATAGGAGAATCAAATGCAGCCATTTACACAACAAGTTATTGATATTATACAAGCTATACCAAAAGGTAAGGTCATGACCTATGGGCAGATTGCCGCATCTGCTGGAAGTCCACGTGGCGCAAGACAAGTTGTTCGAATTCTACACACGATGGGTGAGAAGTATGATTTACCCTGGCATAGAGTGATCAACGCCAAAGGGGAAATCGTTATCTCGGATGATGAGTCACGTTTCCTTCAACAAATGTTACTTGAAGAAGAGGGAATTATTCCGAATGTAGCAGGAAAAATAGACCTAACCATATATCGATATCATGGCTAGGTCTCTCTGTTACGGCTATTAATCCTTCATATGAATGATGACAGCCGTTAAAGGTTCAATTGTAATGGAGTGATTGGTAAGTTGAAAGCCTGATTTCTTAGATATCTCCACTATTCCCGCTTCATCCTGATCAACTAAGATCTGTCCTGTCGTTAAATCCTCCTGCAGTGTGAGTCTTCTCGTTCTACTGTCTGCATTCACAAATACGTAATAGGTGCCTGTTCCATCTGTAGCCCGATTTTTATATCCAATTACTAGATCACATTTCTTAATTTCGGGTGACTTAATTGATGTAACGTTAGCGTTGATCAATTGCTGCGTACCCAGTCTAAACGCATTCGTAGACTTTCTTAGTGCAATCAGGCCTGATGTATATTTCCTTGTTGTATGATTCACTGGATACTGATCAGCATCCAACGCCTTAGCCCAATCAAACATATTGATGGCATCCGATGAATCGAATGAATCATGAACGAAATACCCGAATATCTGACCTTTTTCATCCTCAAAAGCATTATATTTCTGTTCTGGCACACCAAATGCCTTCCATTGTTTCGTTCGACCATATTCTTGTCCGGCATGGAGAAAAGCAGTCCCTTGAGAAGTTAAGATTAGCGTATTTCCAAGTCTTATGCGTCTGTGTATCTCTAAATCGTTAGCCGATACACTTGGATCTTTCTTAATGGATTGTGCAATCACATCATACAACGTAAGGTTGTCATGTGCCTCAATATATTGCACGATGTCCACTGGACTATCTGTAGGGATATTAGATGGTTGTGCCTTAATGTTATTGAATATAACAGCAATTTCTCTCGGCCCACCTGTAAGAAATCTGGGTTCACCTTCAAGACCATAGCCTGATTTCAATTCATTTCTAACCTCATCGGAGAATACGCCTACGCTATCTGTTTGGTCCATCCAGTCTTGAGTAGCACCTTTCCCAGCAAGTGTAGGTTCCGACAAATGCCCTTGAAAAGTTCTCCATCCTTCACCAATGAATAAGGCGTTCGCATTAATCTCTGCGGCGGAATCGTAGGCTTCCTGCACAGCCTCATAAGTTGCATCCCCCATCATATCCCAGCGCATACCATCAATTTTATATTCATTAAACCAATACTTCACGGAATCAACCATCAGTTTCTTCGCCATCTTCCGATTCGTAGCAAGATTATTGCCAAACCCACCGATAAACTTGCCCTCTGCATCCTGCCATGCATAATAGTTCGGAACAATATGATTCAGGAAGTCCGCTAGAGCCATATGTGTGTATATCACATCTAAGATGACACCCATGCCCGCTTCATGAATGGCATGAATTAATGCCTTCAGCTCTTTCACTCTAAGCTCAGGATCGGTTGGGTCTTCGGAATATGCACCATCTGGTGAGAAATAATGATGTGGATCGTATCCCCAATTGTACTCATTGTCTACAGCTGAGTAATCTAGTTCTCTATTGCCCATCGCCGCCTCATTCCCATAATACCAGGCCATGACAGGAAGCAATTGAACATGTGTAACCCCTAGGGATTGGATATAATCAAGCTTATCTTTAAAAGCATTAAAGGAACCCCATCTGGCATTCAATTCACCCTCAATGGAAGGATCAGCTGTAAAGTCCCGGATATGCACTTCCCAGATAATCGCATCACATCGCGTCTTATACCCCTCAATACTCGCGAAATTGAACTGTTCAGGATTCGTATCACTCAAATCGACGATTGCAGCCTTACCTATTCGATCTCCATCAGGACCTAGCTTACCTGTTGTATCTATCCTACATATAGCCATTGATTTCGCATAAGGATCAAGGACTTGTCGAGTCTGACCGTTATTTGTTACTTCATATTGATAAAAGTATCCTCGAAGATCTGTAACGCCTAGATCCATAGGCTTAATATTTACAGACCATACACCTTTCGCTCCCATCGTTAAGTTAACACTGCCAATAAGCTGTGTCGCATCATCTTTGTCATATAGATTAGCCCTAACCTGACTTGCAACGGGCGCCCAAATTTTGAATGTTACCCCATCTTTTCCATACGTTGCTCCAAGGTCATTTCCCTCATAAGAGTACAATTGATCGAGTATTCTCCAATCTGTAGAACTTACACTAGATACGTTTACCTTGTCGGAACAATCATTAACCTTTACAGAATCTATATTACCTTTAGCAGCATTCGTCTTCACTGCATCCCTCGAGTTACTTGTTAATCTTGCATTGTCCGTTCGGGTTGACTTTCTATGACTACTTGGCTTTTGAAATTCATTCTTCAAAGTCTGTCACTCCATTCCACCGATCATAGGTTTATAACTAGCAAGCATCCTCAATTTATGATAAAGATATACTTCATTCAGCTATTCTTCAATCATCAGAATTTCCCGAATCTCCTGCTCCGTCAGAACGGACAATGCTTGTTGACCCGGTTGAATCACTTCATCGATTAAATTTTTCTTCTTCTGCTGTAGCTCGTACATCTTCTCTTCCACAGTCCCTTGTGCAACGAGGCGAATTACTTGGACGACTTTCTTTTGTCCGATGCGGTGTGCACGGTCAGCTGCTTGTTCCTCCACAGCAGGGTTCCACCATAGATCATACAGAATAACCGTGTCCGCTCCGGTCAGGTTCAGTCCGGTCCCCCCTGCTTTTAAGGAGATGAGGAACAAGTCATATTCTCCTTCATTAAATCGATCACATAACTCCACACGCTCAGAGGCAGGTGTTTGCCCATCCAAATAGAAATAGGGTACTCCCTGTTTCCCCATTTCTCTTCGGATTAAGCCGAGCATCTCTGTGAATTGTGAGAATACTAGCATACGCTTACCCGCGCTCCGACATTCCTCAATGAGTTCCAAAAGCTGCTCGAACTTGGCTGAGCTTCCCGTATACCCTTGAACGAATAACACCGGATGACAACACAATTGACGTAGTCTCGTTAAACCCGCTAGAATCTTGATTCGATTCTTCTGAAAGCTCTTCTCTTTCAGATGTTTCACCGTCTCATGTTTCAGTTCAGCAAGATATGCCACATATACTTTCTTCTGATCGGGGAGCAATTCAGATACCTGTATGGACTCAATCTTGTCAGGTAGTTCCTTCAACACATCACCCTTTAGACGCCGAAGCAAGAATGGACGTATTCTCTTAGCTACATGGTCACGTGAAAGGTTCGCAAAGACCTTCCTGCTCGTAAATAACTCTGGAAATACTACGTCAAAAATAGACCATAACTCATCAATCGAATTCTCTACAGGCGTTCCTGTGAGTGCAAATCGATGTCTAGCTTGTATTCTTCGAACGGTCTGTGCGGTCTGAGTGGCATGATTCTTAAACATCTGTGCCTCATCCAAAATCAACGTATGAAATGTTAATCCCGCATAATATTCGAAATCCCTACGTAGTAGCGGATAGGAGGTGATGAGAACATCCACCCCTGAATTTCTAGTTATCTCTCTACGGCGTTCTTCTTGGGTACCATCCAGAATCATTACGCTCACTTCGGGTGCAAATCTCTTCAACTCATTGCGCCAATTGTATACAAGAGATGCTGGAGCAACGATGAGAGTAGGTAACTTCTCACTTCTAATCTCGGGTAAGACGGAGACGATGAATGCAATGCTTTGAATGGTTTTGCCAAGTCCCATATCATCTGCTAGTACTCCCCCGAATCGGTACTTAGCGAGCGTCTTCATCCATTGATAACCGTATTGCTGATAATCTCGAAGGACTGTACCCAACTTCTCAGGTAGAGGATAGTCCATCAGATCGGGATTGCGCATGTTCTCAAGAAGCCGACGAAATGATTTACCCAGTTGGACTGTCTTCCCTGTATCTTGGTAGTCTACCAACTGAAGTCCATGAATGATGGGAAGTCTGAGCTCAGGTCCAGTCATTTTGCCTGTACCAATGCCCGCTTCGTTCATAAAACGTAACATTTCCTGAAATTTCTCACCTTCTAGGGGTACAAATGCACCATTGGGTAGTCGGTGATATTTACTTTTCTCCTCCAGAGACTTCAATAGATGACGGATTTCTTGTTCAGGAATGCCATCGATATCGAACTTAAATTCTAGCCAATCATGTCTTGAATCCATATCTACTGTGACCTTCGGAGTCGTAAGGCCAGGATGCATCTGCGCTTTAACAGCAGAGGTAGCAAAGATCTCAACACGCTTTTGTAGTTGGGGAACAATGTGATACAAGAATTCATACTCTGCATCTTCATCCGCTAAGAAATACCCCATGTCCGTCTTTGTGAAGGCACTTTGGTCCATGAGATCCAGAATTTCCGTTTCCCGATCGCCATCACGTATAAGAATACGGTCGTCTCCTTCGTGCTGATTGTTCTCCTCCTCCAGAGGATTAAGGATGAGACCTCCATATTGGAACTCCATCGAAGCTAGCAGTCGACCTTTGACTCGATCTAAGTACAACTTAGCTTTCAAAGGTGTGCGAACCATACGTTCAGACACTGCCTTTGCGATATGAACACTACCGATCTTCATCAAACCCGGGATAACTTTTTCCATAAATAAGTCTAGTTGCTCCTGTGCGATGGGTATCTGCTGTTGATGGGATATCTCAAGCATATGTTTCAACTCCGCAAGACGTTTGATTTCTTCATTAGGTAATTTCACTAACCTTCCATCAAATAAGACGACGTCATATGATTCCATAATGGTAATCTTGTCTAAGCCTTCAATGTCCATATAATAACCTTTTCCAGCTGTATGATTTAGTTCGAACTGAATTGGGATCGTCTCATCCGATACTGAAATTCCATCTTTAACAAAATGCCCTTGCGCTAACTTAACCGTTGGTGCCTTCAATAGAAGTAGAAGTAGATCATCCCAGTAGATCGGTGGAATCATCAATAACCGGTTCCTCTGATTCGCTTCCATAATGGCAAGCTCTTGGTATATCTCTTCACTGTTATTAATAGCAATTAGATGGCGAATGATGTCATCATTCTCTTTAGAAAAGCAGTGAATTTCCGGATCATACGTGAAATGATTGGAGAACATATGCGTCTCCTCGCGTTCAATTCGGTCAAGCAATTCTCTTACGTTCTTCACGACATACAATCGTGCAGGTCCAATCTTCATCTCTAACCCAAACATGTACTTCCGGTATCCGTTATATATCGATTTACAGGTGAATTCTACATCAAGTGGGATTCTTGAATCGAAGTATTTGCGCTTATAGCTTGGACGAATGCTCTTCTCCGTAAATAACTCCAACATAAAGTTGGTCAGTTGTGTTTCTCCCTCAGATCCTTCCTCTAATAACCCATCTTCCTTCTCACTCTGATGCTCTATATCATGAATATTTAATAGCACCGCAGCGATATGTTGGCAATATAGATCATACGAAGATAATGTAGGACACGTACATTCTGCAAACACATCACCGGCAGCATTAGTTCTAACCGTAACCTGCTCGGTGCTTTTTCCTTTAACAATCGCTGTATACAATCCAGTCTCAGAATCTGTATATGTAAACGTCACTTTTCCTGTTTGGTAGTAAGCTTCCCCTTTATCATAGGAGCTCTTACCGCACCACAGCCTTATACTGCTTGGGGTCAACTGCATAGTCATTTATCTTGCTCCTCCTGACGAAAAGGGAATTGTATTCTTATCTATGATAACAGAAATCCACTGCCTCTTTCTGCGTATGCTCTTGGATCCCAGAAAAAACCGGTCCCACAAAGAGAACCGGAATCACAGCTTATAGATCATCGTAAGGGTTGGGTTATCCAACAAATTGCATTAACAATTGGTTAAACTTCTCACGTTCTTCCCAAAAAGCACCATGCCCACTATATTGAAAGGGGACAAGCTGTGAATTCCTAATAGCTTTATTTACCTCTTGTGCCTGTGCAAATGGGATTACTTTGTCATGAATACCATGAATGATTAACGTAGGAACGTGTATTTTATCAAGATCATTGAATAGATTCTCATCTCTCAGTGTGACTATGATCGCCGCTGTAGACCACCCTGCTGCTTCTAATCCCATTTGAAAGAACCAATCGGAGAATCGGTGTGTTATATATTGAAAGAAAAAGGTGTTTGTTACTTCCTCAATCATATTAGGACGATCATTATACGTTTTGGTCAGCAATGTATTAGCGGTTTCTTTGGTAAATCCCGTGGGTGCTGCTGCATCGATTAGGACAAGTTTCGATACGCCGAAGCCTTGATACCGGGACATATAACGAATCGCAATAGCTCCCCCTGTCGAATGACCCGCAATCGTAATGTTCTGTAATTGTAATGCCCCAATAACTGCTCGAAGATCGTCTGCCAATCGGTCAAAGTTGTACCCATCTATCGGTTTATCTGATTTACCGAACCCTCTCCAGTCAATGCCAATACACCGATAGCCCATAGCAGGAAGAACATCGAATTGATACTCAAACTGCTTATGACTCAAAGGCCAACCATGTATAAATAGTATCGTCTTCTTTCCGCCCGAATTTACATCTTCAACATAATATTTCACACCTTGTTCTACCGTTACAAAATAGCCCATGCCCATTCCTCCGTTTAGCGAATTTCTCAATTCTTATAGGCTATTCACTTTAGGAAGTATAGGTGAATACCTACGCTCAATGGTGAGATCTCTAAAAAATGAAGTGGAACATAAGGACTCCTTAATTAAGTCAACACCATACCAATATAGTTCTAACGAATATTCTCGTAGGATGCCGCTACGATGACGGATTATCCTTCCGATCGCTCTTGCCCTCTGATTTCGAAGTAGCTTTCCTATGGAAAGCTTGTAGGCGAACGCTACCGCTTCTTCAGGTCAATTCCGTCACCTTCGCTACTTTTTCTGGCACACATAAATCATTTCATAACTCTCATTTGTTATAGCTGTCTTCTTCCAATCCTTATATACATGCACAATCTCAAATTCATGACTAGACAATATTCGTTCCATTTCTTTCGGATAGACATACCTCAAGCTTATATTTGTCCTATTCTCATCTACTATTTCACCATCTGCATTCTTGTACTTTCTTATCGTTGTGTAATGTTGAATCTGTTGAAGTGAATCATAATTACTTCTTTGGAAAACCTTACCCCCATACGAAAAAAACATTACATCATTATACTAATGTGTAATATTTTTATATAGTAGTAAACTCTTTAATCAAACCTTCAACGGATCTTCAGTTTCAATTCAGTTAATACCCTTATCATGACTAATAGATATTACATACGGGTAGTGCAAACATTTGAAGATATTGAAGGAGTGTAACACCCATGAAAATTAGACCCATTAAAAAACGAAAGCTATTCATTGCAATGATTGTACTCCTTGTTGTCATAGGAGCCATAGTATACAAACTTGCTGACCGTTATTTAATAGAACATGTAGAAGTTGTCGTTCAGAATGAAGAGTCTACAGACAGTAAACCAGCTTCTGTTGCTGCGAGTAATGTCCATGCTAAGGTTGATGACCATAGTTATACCAGTGACAATATCGAGATCAAGATTAATCAAATGCAGACGGGTTCTGGATCCGATCAAATTACTTATTATGTCGCGGATGTCGTTCTTAAAGACTCAAGTAACCTACTCTCGGCTTTTGCCGATAACCAATTCGGGCGCAACATTATAGAGAAGACCTCTACCATAGCTGATGACAACCATGCGATATTTGCGATAAACGGCGATTATTACGGTTTCAGAGATGACGGTGTGATTATCCGAAACGGCACTATATACCGTGATAGCCCGGTAAGAACTGCCCTAGCATTATTCAACGACGGTACGATGCAATCCTTTGATGAAGAGGAACTAACGTCTACTTCCTTACTCGAACGGGGAGTGACCAACACTCTTTCTTTTGGACCCACGCTGATTAAAGACGGTGTAATGATTGATAACTTTGACAATCTCAAAATCGACACCAACTTCGGAAACCGTTCCATTCAGAATTCGAATCCAAGAACAGGAATCGGTATGATTGGTCCTAATCATTATATATTTATCGTCGTTGACGGACGTAAGG
This sequence comes from Paenibacillus sp. Y568, assembly GCF_059445545.1. Taxonomy (NCBI): domain Bacteria; kingdom Bacillati; phylum Bacillota; class Bacilli; order Caryophanales; family Paenibacillaceae; genus Paenibacillus; species Paenibacillus sp. Y568. Next base: position 108,710 of record NZ_JCAIUM010000017.1, on the reverse strand, counting down.
AAGGTTACAGCAAAGGCATGAGGCTGACTGGGTTCGCTCAGGTATTCGCAGATCTAGGTTGTACCGAAGCCTACAATCTAGACGGTGGTGGTTCATCGACGATGTACTTCATGGGCGATGTCGTGAACAATCCCTTAGGCAAAGGGAAAGAACGCGGTGTTAGCGACATCCTTTACATAAGAGAGGTCAACTAACATGACTATCCTTATACCCTCTTATGAACCGGATGAAAGATTACTATTGCTAATAATTCAACTAAAGGTTCAGACAGATGTAGACATACTCATTGTTGATGATGGTAGCGGAGAGCTCTACCAAGACATTTTTAAATTGATAGAATCATCTGGTTGTACGGTCTTGCATCATCAGACCAATCAAGGCAAAGGCCGTGCACTCAAAACAGGCTTTCAGTATTTAAAAGATATTGGGGAGCAAGGTAACGTGATCTGTGCGGATAGTGATGGGCAACATCATCCTCAAGATATTATGAGAATTTCTCAAGCGCTTGACGAACCTGGCTGTCAGCTGGTGCTTGGAAGTCGATCTTTCAGTGGTAACGTTCCCCTTCGTAGCCGTTTTGGAAACACGCTTACTCGGAAGGTGTATGCTTTCACCACAGGCATTAAGGTTCACGATACACAGACCGGACTTCGTGGATTTCCTGCACATATGCTGGACTGGTTGTGTCGGATTTCAGGAGAACGTTTTGAATATGAGATGAACATGTTGTTAGGAGCTCATAAAGAAGGATACGCCATTGATGAAATCTTTATTGATACCATCTACTTAGAGGATAATAAGTCCTCTCATTTCCGACCACTAGCCGACTCCATCAGAGTATATCTCCCTATACTTCTATTCAGTGCCTCATCCCTCCTATCTGGGATTCTAGATTTCGTTCTACTTCTTCTGCTCCAGTATTTCACGACTAATCTATTCCTATCGGTACTGTTGGCTAGAGTCTGTAGCTCCATCTTCAACTTTACGATGAATAGAAGGGTTGTTTTTACTAAAAATATAAGTTCCACACTTTCAACCGCACTGACCAAATACTTTGCGCTTGCCATACTAGTACTTCTATTAAATTATGGGGTTTTATATGTGTATCATGAACAAATAGGTATTCCTCTAATCCTAGCCAAACTGTTAACCGAAGCTACCATCTTCATCTTCAGCTATTGGGCTCAACGAAGATATGTATATTAAAAAAATCAAAGAAAGGGTTCTTCGATTTTAACGAAGAACCCTTTCTTTGATTAATAGATAGATTATGCCACGCAATGATTCGTTTACATCTTTAATTTTTAGCATATTTGGTCATGACTACATTACTATAATCTTTCTTACTGGATAACGTAAAAATTCAAACTTGTTTCTCTATCAAGATAAATACTTATGTAATGTTTATTCTGTATAGTAAAGTAGAGCCCATTTCTACACGCGAATGTCGATAATAGGTTGAAGGTTTTTTTGTGCTTGTATGTCATTACTTTTGTTCTTGTCATTATCCTGATTCTTCTTATTTGTATTATCAGCGTTCAAAGGTTCATCGGATACAGATAGCTCCTTCTGATCTTCAACCTCTTCAGTGACGACTTTCTTGTCATCGTTCTGGATACTATCTTGTGTGGATTCAATCTTTTCACTTATTTTACGATCCAATTCAGCAATCTTCTTATCTATGTCCAGTGCTTGTTCGGTTTTCGATTTATTGACTGTCAATTCGAGATTTTTTCTCATTTCCGATTTGCCTGGGTCACCGGGTTCATTCTCACCTCCAAGAAGATCTCTTCCTTTTCTTACTTCATGATTAAGAGTGTCAGTTTCCACTTTCAGTGATCTACGTACACTTGCCATTTTACTCAATTGGTCATGTAGATTGTTAGCTTGTAAAATCTTTTCCATAGAAATACCTGAGATATCTTGCTTACTTGTATCCATTTCGATTTTTTTACTAGAATCCTCCTTTTGAGAAGAATCACTCTTGTCAGTTTTACTAGCCTCAGTCTTCTCCATTCTTTTCTGCATAATTTGAGATTCAAGTAACTGCATATCCATGGTTAATAATTTAATTCTTTCATCTTTTTGTTCAGAGTTCATTTTTTCATCTGATCTAACAGTAGCGATTTTTTCATTAATAATTCCTTTTTGATTAATTAGCTGTTCAATCTCCCGGTCAATGGGTGACATAATATTCGCTCTAGACTTTACAGGTGGTGTAGACTGCGATCTACTTGAAGTACTTGAGGTACTTGAAATTTGTGCCATTTAAACACTTCTCCCTATAATAAAATGGTAAATTTTTCTTTACTATTATATTATCGGATATTTTCCATACAAATATGAACATTTTATCAAGAATCTGTTGAGTGACTACTTTTTGCGGCAATTGCAATTACCAATATATATTCAATACTTCATTTGTATCATGGACAGACGGTTCGTCCTTCCGCTCGATGTTCTAGACGATACTCTGTCGGGGTGACGTTGAACTTTTTACGAAATAGCTGTGTAAAATGCTTCACATCCTGATATCCTACCCGTTCCGAAATATCCGCTAACTTAAGCTGGGGATGGAGTAATAATTGCTTGGCTTGCTCCATGCGTAAATGAATCACATATTCTTTAAACCCGGACCCTGTCTTCTGTTTGAACAATTGGCTAAAATACACGGGATTCAAATAAACAATCGAAGCAACCCTCTCCAACGACAAGTCAGAATTATAATAGGTTTTAATATATTGCAGAGCTACCTCAATGACTTGGCTACCTCCCGTTGCATAATACTCGAATTCATGAGAAATCGAATCTTGATGCATCCGTTGTACTTCTGTAGGAATGACACTGAAGTCGCACATGACTTCGGTATGCAGAATTTGAAAAGGTACTCTTAAATACTTTTTCAAATGAATACGGAGCTCTTCCAACATGCCCTTCATGCTTATCGTTTCATTCATTGTAATAAGTCCTAACAGACTTTTAGCATCAAAACTTGTAGCAAACCCTTTACCATGATGATTAATCAATTCAGTGAGTACATTATCAATGATAAAATGCTCTAGGTGTACCACTCTGTCACTTTCCATCTTCACCATGATGAGTTGAAAATGTGGGTGATCCACGATGACCGAAGCCATATCCATGCCCCCGATGTCCAGACCTGAAGCCCAACGCTGAAATACTGCAGCACGCAGAAATTTCAAGTTTGTCTTCAGCAATTTGGATTCCTTGACCATCTCTACTTCAAATCCAATGCTACGCTCAAGTTTACCGATCATCTCAAGCAACATTTCTTTCCCTATCGGCTTAAGCAGATACTCCACCGCGCCTAGACGGATTGCTTCCTTAGCATATGCAAATTCAGAGTATGCGGAAATAATCACCCATTTGATATGTGGGTAACTTGCTTTAGAGAACTGCATTAATTCTAGACCCGTCATACCCGGCATAAGGATGTCTGTCAATACAATCTCAATAGGAAGACTTCGGAGCAGTTGTACGGCCTCCTCTGGATTCGCAGCCAGATATACGTTGTATTGTGGATATTCCTTGTCAATCGTCCGTTTAATGCCTTCCCGGATGGCGGATTCATCATCCACGATGAGAATATTTATCTTCATGACCTCCTTGTAACGGAATCGGTATCACAATGATAACGGTCGTTCCCTCCCCTTTTTGACTCTCCACACGGAGGCCATAAGCTGCTCCAAATAGCATATTGATTCTGGCATGAACATTATGTAGTCCGATCCCCCTCCTCAGTCGGTTAGCCGATTCCACAATAAGGACATTCGGATTTATTTTAAGAGATGCTCTAATCTGGCATAACAGTTCTTCCTCCATGCCTAACCCATGATCTGTAATTCTAATATGGAGTTCATGACTATGTTGTACTGTAGATACCTGTAACTTACAAGGAGTACCTAGCGGTTCCAAGCCGTATTTTATAGCATTCTCAATGATTGGCTGAAGGGTTACCTTCGGTAAAATAACATCGAGCCATTGTTCATTCACGTTGATCTCCGTCTGAACCCGATCATCTAGACGACTCTTAATAATGGTTAGATAATGACGAATGTGTTCCAACTCTTGGCGGAGCGTTGTTTGCGAAGCTTCCTCCCAGTCACTGCTATATCGAAACATATGTGAAAGAGACAAGATCACGCGACTTAACTTTTCATTTCCCTTCTCATCTAACATCCAGTAAATCATATCTAATGTATTATATAAAAAATGGGGGTTCACCTGTGATTGAAGGGCCTGCAACTGAGCATTCTTCTCGCTGACCGAGGAAATCTTGATCCGCTCAATAAGTTCATCCATCCGATGTACCATCCGGTTAAAGGAAGAGACGAGACTATTGATTTCCTCAAATGAATTCACGTTAACAGATCCACTGAAATTCCCCAATTCAACTTTCTTCATCTCTCGAATCAGTAACTTCAATGGCGAAGCAATCGTTCTAGACACGAGCGAAGCCAAGGCTGTAGATACAGCGATCAGAGCAAGAAGCACAATTCCTAAATACAATCGAGTCTGATTAATCTCAGCATTTAGATCACTCTTCGGTGTCATGCCGTAAATCGTCCAATCTGCAATGGAGGTCTTCGCAGCTACAATTAATTGATCAGAGTCATCATCAACGAGAATCTCATGATCTGGAGAGGGCTTAGGAAGATTGGTAAATACGGGCCATTCGTCCTCTTGCTGTTCCTTGCTTGCGATAACTTGGTCATCTTTTTCCGTAATAAACACTTTCGTGCCAGGACTAATACTGACATTCGATAATGCTTCTTTAATAGGAGAGGGATCCGTCTCAATGATAATCATTCCTATGGACTTATAATTAGTTAGATCGTACAATTTCCTACCAAATACAAATACCGAATCTTGTTGCATCGTATTAATAGGAGATCTAGCATAGAATCCAAGCCAGACCATATCACCCGAAGACGCTTTCAATTTGCTATACCAGTCCATTTGAGCATAATTAATGTCAATGACACCCGCGAACTGTCTTTCATAACTATATACCTTACCCGCGTCCGTAATGATGTGAATCCCTACAATCTCCTTACGGGAATAGTACGCTGCACCAATAATATTCGTTATCGTGCGCTCATTGGTGACTGAGACCACGGGATTACTAGAAGTCTCTTGGAGTAATCGAGTTAATTCATAATTACCATTTAAAGACTTTGTGACACTGTTATACCCCTCAAGCATCAAATTAAATAGACCCGCTGTTTGAGAAATGTTCTTCTCAGCAATATCACTTATTTTTGAATGGATAATATCTAACGTACGTGTATAGTAAAGGAAACTGACGAGGATAAGAATACCGGTCATACAAGTCAAAAAAAGTAGAAAAAGACGGTTATGAATAGAACGGAATCCTCGAGCCAAACCTGTTGTCCCCCTTCACCCGATTTCTTCTCATTTTATCATAATACCGACTTTATCATGATTAACCTTTAACAGCTCCAGCTACCATACCCTGTGTAATCTTGTCTGCTAATAAGAAATAGATAATGATCACGGGAAGTGCACCTAATACTAAAAATGCCCCAATAGCTCCATAATTCACAGAATACTGTCCGACAAAACTATTTACACCAAAAGGTAGTGTCTTCAAGCTATTTGAAGAAATAAATATGGATGCCATAATATATTCATTCCAAATGTTAATAAACGTTAGAATACACACTGTCATAATAGGTGGAATCGAAATGGGTAACATAATATTCCAATATACACGAATTATACTAGCCCCGTCCATGATTGCCGACTCTTCAATCTCGCCCGGAATTGACTTCATAAACCCATTAAGAATAAATATAGCAATCGGCATGGAGAATGCGATATACGGAAAAATAATAGATAGATGTGTATTCAAAATGTGCATATTCTTAAAGATAATCATTAATGGTAATAACGTCGCTTGCATTGGAATCATCATTCCGATAAGAAATAGTAATAGCACCAATTGCCCATACCGCCAGCGGAAACGGCTTATCGCAAAAGCAGTTAGAGAGCTCAATATAATGACACACGTCATCGTTAACGTTGTAACAAAGACACTGTTCCATAAATACCGAAAGTAATCCCCGCCTGAAAATGCAGAGACGTAATTGCTCCATTGCGGAGATTGCGGTAGTGAGAAGAAGCTCCCAGAGAGTATCTCCTCATTTGTTTTGAATGAGTACAAGAATAACCACAACAAAGGATAGACTTGTGTCACAACTAACACAGACAAGAACAGAAGAACGATTCCCTTCGTCAAAGAAAATCGTCTGCGCTTGGGTTCGGTCTTTACATGTCGTAAAGTCGTGACCTGTGATGTATTCATATCGATTTTCCTCCTTTACGTGAATCGTTTCTCTATTTTATTAAAAATAACATTAATAACGACCGTGGCAATTAGACACACAGCAACTAGAAATGAAGCAATCGAGCTACCATAGCCATACTGCATAGACTTGAACGACATATTATACATGTGTGTAGAAATCACATCCGTTGTATTAGCAGGGCCTCCGCCCGTCATGACCATGACCATATCGAAGGCCTGCAGTGACCCAATAAATGCTAACACAATGGAAATTTTAAAAATGGGGATAATCATAGGAAATGTAATGTAACGATCAGCCTTAAATCCTTCGGCCCCGTCGATTCGGGCTGCTTCGTAAATTTCAGTTGGAACATTCGATATCCCTGTAAATTGAATGAGTGTATGATAGCCCAAGTACTGCCACAAAGCCACAAAGTATAAAGAATACATTGCTACTGCGGGTTCGGTTAACCAAGATCTTGACCAGGATTCCAACCCAACAGTGATCAAAACCTGATTCAACATCCCCCCCATAGATGCAGGGTTGTATATGGTTTTCCATAACTGCCCGATGATAACCACAGATAGAATAACAGGTAAAAAGTAACTTGAAACTAAAAAATTCGGTTTACGAACAAATCTTCGAAGCAAGATCGCTATAAACAATGCAAGTGGAATCTCTGCCATTGAAAAAACAGAAAACATAAATGTCCTCTTTACAGACGGCCAAAAAATAGGATCATGGAAAAATAAATTTTTAAAATTGTCCAATCCTATAAATGTTGATTCCCCTATCCCGTTCCAATCTAATAAGCCACTATATAACGATACGACAATAGGGATGAATACAATTCCGAAATATATAAGCAAGCAAGGTAATACAAACGCTGTAATGGTAAGACGAGATACCTTGAGAACGTTCACACCGTATTCCCTCCTTCTGACTATTAAGATAGATATAAAGGGAACAGCAAGTGTTCCCTTCATAAATGAGTTAGTTTAACTATTTATTATTAGCTTCAAACGCTGCTTGGTGTTCTTTCGCTACTGCAGCCGAATCTACTTTCTGCACAAACAAGTTTTGAATACTATTTAAATGAACTTGTGCTGTACCTGGATTCATGGTGTTATCAAACGCCAAGTCTCCACCTTTTACTTCTTTAAATAGACTCAGTACTTCCATCGCCATATCGGAATAACCAGCCGCCTTAAAGTCTCCATCTACGATCTGACCAATCCCAACTGCTCCCTTAGCTATAAATGCTTCTTTAGGGAAGTTCAACATGAACCAATTCAAGAAATCTTTTGTTTCTTGCAAGTGCTCGCTATCCGCAGAAATTGCAAATGCACTACCCGGTGCTAACATGAACTCATTCGGATCACCTTTACCAGCGATTGTAGGGAATTTGAATACACCTACTTTTCCATTCACAGAGGATGTTTCAATACCACCTGTTGCCCATGTTCCCATGTAGTACATTGCTGATTTACCTGTTTTAAATAGGTTCTCCCCAGCATTATAATCAAAGGAAGTTGCACCATCCTGGAATGCGCCAGCTGCAACTAAACTCTCGAATGAATCGACTGCTTCTTTAAATGCGGGATCATCGAAGGTCTTCTTCTTATCTACAACATCTTGTAAGAATCCTGGTCCGTTTGTGCGAAGCAACATATTCATGAACAAAAAGGACCCTGTCCAAGAATCTTTTTCACCGATAGCGATCGGTGTAATTCCTTTTTCTTTGAGCGTTGCTACGACTTTTAACATATCTTCAAACGTCGTTGGCACTTCTACGCCAGCTTTATCAAAAAGTTCTCTATTATAGTAGACGACACCGATGTTATTACCATCTGGAAGAGCATATATGTTGTTATCAAAGCTATACCAATCTAAAAGTCCTTCTTGGAACGTATCCTTCAAGCCATTTTGATCCAACATATCATTCAATGGTGCAAATAAACCGGCATCAACAAAAGGTTGCATTTGAGCAGCAGGGTTCACGATCGTAATGTCAGGAACCTCTTTCGATGCTGCCTGTGTCTTTAATTTCAATTTCTGTTGATCTGTATTAAGTGAATCAAGTTCGATCTTGATGTTTGGATGTTCTGTTTCGTATTGCGTCACGAGCTTCTTCATCAGTTGATTCTTAGGATCAGTCGTATCCGGGTAGATGTTCTGGAATGTAATCTTGATATCCTTTTCTACAACCTTTTCAACGACCTTCTCCGGTGTCTTATCCGTCTCATTACTTGCAGTATTACCTTTATTGTCTTTGGAACCGTTTCCACAAGCAGCTAAACCAAATACCATTGTTGCTGCAAGAACCAGACTACATACTTTTGATACATTTGCCATTTTATTCACCCCTTATAAGTGTATATTTTTATTATGGGGATAATTTCCACATTTGAGGAGGTGTTAAATTTAGGATATAGGGTTGCTTTTTACAGATACATTGGATTAACCCTCACCACTGCAGAATAGAATCGATACATTCAATCTAGCCCTTATGTAAAAAAACACCGTGTAACCAGCTAATGCAGTTCACTGGTTAAATGGTGTTTTCTTTAAACCTATCTAATTAACCGAATCTAGGTGTTGATCTGAATGACTTCTTGTCCCATCATTTCAAATCGTAAATTGAGGTGCAAATATTACAGTCCTCCTACACCATGCTCGGAAAGAGGTGTAATCTGACCTCCAGCTCCAGGACCTACTGGATGAGTGAGTCCAATAACAATCATAAATACAATTAACAGACCGAATATTCCCTTTTTCATTTTACATTTCTCCTTCTTTCAATATTATATTTGTATACTCTATCTGTGTATCTCCTGATGCTAAATGTCTGAATTGCTCGAATACTTTAACACATCTAGTAAAGCATGTGTCACTATGTATTCTAATGGAGGTTTCCAAACTTTGTAATATCCACTTTAATCCAATTTCATACCGTTGCCTGCGTAGATGATAAATAGCTAATTCTATGAGAAACTTAAGACAACGATCCATACTTAATGGTTGAGAGTACTCACCAGCTAACCGATTCGATTCACCATAGAAGGAAATATGATCTTCAAATTGAATAAGCATCTCATCTACATCCATACCATATATATTCGCTGCTTCAGTGATCATAAGAAGCCCTGGCAGAATCTCCTCTTCGTTCTCACTCATATATGATACATATTGAGGCAATGCATCCCATTCTCCTTGCCTTATTCTATAAATGCATGTGTTCGCTTCGCCCCACTTCTGAAACTTAACCCTATACTTAACCGCATCTTCTTCACGTTCTTCTGACCAATCCATATTGATATATAATAAAGTGTACTTATTCGCTACTTCATAGTTTTTAAATCTGCAATATGCACCGGCCGTCATCAAATGTCCATAGGCTGCATATGCCAGAACAGGATACTTTGTCTTTCTCTGCGTTCGATCTACCTTCCGCTTATTCATAGTATGTTGGCAATCTGCTCTAAACAATAGTTTGTCGGAAATTCCAATGACCTTGTCCATATAATCTAAAGAGAAGTAAACATTACTAAGTTCAAGTAAAGCATCCAGCTGAATCTCTTCTGGAAGACGGTCTATGAAAGGCTCAAATCGAACCACTGCGCGAAGATTCTCTTGTTGATCTTCTCCAATAGAAAGAGAAAACAATCGAAAGTGACAAAGAGCTAACCTCTCGGAATGTTGTAACCTCTCCCCTTCAGCAACACATTGATACAACAAGACTGCTGCTTTATGTAAACCTTGATGATAGAGTAATTCTGCTGTGTCAAATATGCCTGGAAGATATGAGAGGTCTTCCGTAAGACGATTTAAGATGCTCTCCATACAATCGTACTTTTTGAGTTCTGCACATCGTTGCAAGAAAGGTCTTAACCTTCTCCAATTAGGTGCATTCGTAACGAAACACTCATCCACATATAGATCATATAACGCTCCCTCTGGAAGCTCCATTCCCGCTGTAATAAGATCCAGTTGTTTTACAGCAATAGGCTTAGGTGGATTACGATTGATAATGGCACTTAATATTCCCTTGTTCATACCAGCTGCAAATGATAACCCTTGTAAATTCATTTCATTTCTTCTTATGTAATCTTCTATTTCTGAACGGATCGTGGTGGTTGATATCAACTAGATCACCCCATCATATGTCGCATATTAAAATCCATAAATTTCTATTATTGAATTATATATGTAATTCATACGATGGTCAATAAACAAAACTTTTGAAAAAAAACAGCAACCCATGGTCATAACCACAGCTCACTGTCTTGTCCTATAATATTTAACAATCAATACCTTACTTCATATTCACAATACTCATCCCCATGAACATTACACTTTACTTCCCGAACGGAGACGCGTTTACCCCGAATTTGAGAAAGAGCCCCTTCCATAATTGCTCCTTCCATATCACATACCATTTTGCCTTCCATGATCGGTAACCCTTCACAGAAGCAATCATATACGACTACAGTCATCGACTTCTCATCTTCCCTTATTATCTTAGGAATCCCTATTTTTAAATGTTCAAATAACTCAAATAGTTCATCTACGGTAGTAACACCTAACTCTTCCCCAATCTTTCTTCCTATGGTTAACGTCGTGCTTTTACCATTCATAGGTAACCCCTGATATAAACCAATTAATCTGATCGTTCTGAATAACTCTAACGGTACTACGTCTCCTAATTTCTCTCGCTTTATTTGCTTCATATCTGAAAATGTAAAATGATCCAATGAACTCGCCCCCTGTTGTAATTCAACCGTCTTATGATGGATTCTCGATATGTTGATTATAAGCTCGCACATAATCCGACTTGTGATTTTAGTCACATGAAATACTATATCATTTAAACAATTCCTTATGTCTAGACTTGATCAAAAGGAATCCCCTACAACAAATGATTTCAATTAAGTGATATGATTGATTAGATTATACTCAAGACTATACTCTCTCAGGAGACTCATATATCATGAAACCAACCTATATTATGGATGATATGCAATGGCATATGCTTATTCAGAATGTCGCAGAATATTTCAATGACCTTACCATAAAACGCGGATTCCAGTATTTCAAACAGGGCCGTGTACATCAGTTAACGATACCTGTAACCGGACAGATTGAGGCCGTTGTCAAAGGTACTGAGAATTACTCCGTTCACATCAATCTAGATTCCTTTTCGGGGAACCATTGCAATTGCCCCGTTCCAGCTAACTGTAAGCACATGATTGCTACTCTGCTTGAATATGCCAACCTACATGAGCGATCCGTTCATTCACTCGTGAATGCACATTCAGCAGCTATGTTCAATCAAGTTGCAAAGCATGCGTCTCCACATAGCACGTCTAATCGCTCAGCCGTTCAGACAGCAGAAAGACAAGCGGAAGCCTCCGCTAAATTAAAGGGACAAGCACGTCTTCTATCTACATTGCCCATACCCGAATGGTATGATTTATTTGAACAATGTATTGCACCATTAGGAAAGAACATTCCCAATGCTCAATACGCTCAGAGTGCTTTGGCATCTATTAATAGCATGCGTCCTCAGCTTTCACCGATATTAGAGCTACTATTTACATTTCATGCTCATCTATTTGTACTCACAAAAATAGTGAAGCCATCACAACATGGGCAACACACTAATTTCTATATGGGTTTTCAGACACAAGTTGCGGCCGATGATATTCAACAAGCAGTTATGTGTAGTTTTACAAAAGAATTCCCGCTGCATACCGAGCCTGAACAACGGCACCATATTGCTGAGACGTTAACACATTTACGTACCATCATGCTGACAGAGCCTAAGAATCTGAATTATTTCCTAGATGTCTATATTCAGTTCTGGTTGAATTGGATTGTTCCCAACCTTAACGACCAAGAGATGTACTTGGAAGAATTACAACAATTACAATTAGCAGAGAAGGAACTCGGGAGCTCACTTTCACGACTTCCATGGATGTTATCTCAGAGTTGGATGCACTTCTATCTCTCCGAAGATCAGCAGGCATGGAGCCAGTTAAAAGCGGCAGATACGGCATTCATCGTTCACCCCGATCATGTGCTTCCTTTCTTAAATTATCTATATAGAACGGAACAATGGTCACGATTGCAGGATTGGTTGATTGAAATTGGCCCCCTATTCAGCACCCACCGGAATAATAACCTGAACGATTATTGGATCTACTGGGAGAAGACGATTCAACAACTTCCCGAAGCTGAGACATCCATGTGGTCAACGCTTGTTCGCATGCTACCTTATTCCGAGAAGATCTATGAGGAAAAGTTACTGATCCACGGTAAGTGGCAGCAATGGATGGACTATCAATTAAGTACAGGTAAAGAACCTATGGACTATCGTGTGAGCGTATTTCAGCCCATTGAGAAGAATGCTCCTGAATTAATGCTCCCCTTCTATCATCAGTCTGTCGAGAGATATATTGTTCAGAAAAATAGAGATAGCTATAAACAAGCAGTAAAATTACTAAAACGCCTGTCGAAGCTATATAAGAAATTGAAGCAAGAGGCGCGCTGGGAAGTATTTATAACCTCATTTAGCAATCGCTATAGCCGACTACGCGCACTCCAAGAGGAGCTTAGGAAAGGAAAGCTGATCCCATGAGTCAATATACAGAGACCGTCACTCTTCACATCACCTTAACCGCTTATGGCGATGCCCTTATCTATGGCTCTACCAATACGTATAATTACGTATCAGGGCAACACTTGAAACACCGTTTATTCGCGTGGCATGAAGAGTCCTTTTATGGTACGGAATTAGAGGTTCAAATGGTTCAAGATATCGAACTTGTAGTTCTACCTTCTGAGCAAGTCATTCCATTCTTTGCAGAGCAAAAGTTTCTTGCACATATTGAATGGGCATGGAGTGAAGATGTCGCACAATGGATTCAACTCGTGCCTAGATTGGCCACTTATATAGATGAGAAGAAATTTATCCCTAGTTACTCAGCTTTCCAAGCCGGTAAATTGAAATGGAGCTGGGATCAAGTCGTATTGGATTCGCAAGATAGAGAACTTATAGAACAAATAGGGTTCGATTCCGATCTTATTGAGGGTTTACGTTCTGCCTTCTCAGCTACGGTATTCCAACGTTACTACGGAACTGAAGCGTCAGCATCAGATCTAAGAAGGGAATATCCAATACTCTTTACGAACAACGGAATGACTGCAACGGGTCTAGATGAGCAATCATGGCTTATTACTCTCGGCTGGAAAGCAGACACGGCTCCATTTCGACCGCTTCTCCAACTACTAGAACCTATGGATGATGAACCAACTTGGCACATTCAACTTGTTCTGCAAGATAAGCTTGATCCAACGGTACTTATACCTATTAAGCTTTCCGACGATGGCTATACCTCTGGATTATGGCCAGAGGCATGGTCGAATCATATACGTGAGCGGTCTGCTAGCTGGTTAGAACGTTTACGCGCAACACTTCCTAAGGAGCGATTCACCCACAGTAATGAAGATATATTAAGCAGTCCTTTGACGGATTCCGCTGCTTGGGAATTCTTGACGTCAGACAGTCACCGTCTGCTTGAAGCTGGCTGGCAAGTACTGCTTCCCGCTTGGTGGGAAGCAGCGAGTCGAAAGAAACCGAAGCTCCGAGCTAAGGTACGCTCCAGTGAAGGTAGTACCGGTGGCTCACTATTTGGACTGGACTCTCTTGTTAACTTCGATTGGCGTATTGCGATTGGCGAGTCTCATCTCACGGAGAGTGAATTTGCTGAGCTAGTTGCCCGCAATGAACGACTAGTCCGATTTAGAGGACAATGGATTCCACTTGATCCAGCGTTACTAGCACAGATTCGCCAAGCAATGGCAGGTGTGGACAAAGAGCAAGGACTGACATTTCAAGATATCCTTCAACTTCATCTATTGGGTAACAGTGATGAACCTGATACCGACTCAGCGGATCAACAACAGAAAGGTTCAGAGCGTATTGAGTTGGAAGTTGAGCTGAATGAACATCTCATGAAGATCATGAGTCAACTTAGACAACAGACAGAATGGCCAACACTTGCTGTACCCAAGGATCTTCAAGCAGACTTACGTTCCTACCAACAAGATGGATTTGCTTGGTTAGCCTTTTTGAGACGTTGTGGACTCGGAGCTTGTCTAGCAGATGACATGGGACTAGGTAAAACAGTGCAATTCATTGCCTATCTATTACATCTGAAAGAAACTACTGTGAATACAGATTTGTGGTTCCCTTCTCTCTTGATTTGCCCTACTTCGGTTCTTGGCAATTGGCAGAAAGAATTGGCTCGCTTTGCTCCAACTTTGAAGGTTATGCTCCATTATGGATCAAACCGTTATAATAGTGAGTCCTTTCTGAAAGGGGCTCTTCAAGCAGATATCATTCTAACATCCTATGCTACGGCAACTCTTGATCAAGAGCTGCTTAAAGAATTCACTTGGGCATCTATTTGTTTAGACGAAGCACAGAATATTAAGAATGCCCAGACGAAGCAATCCACTGCGGTCCGGAGTTTCCCGGCCAGACATCGAATTGCACTAACTGGAACACCTATTGAGAATCGCCTCTCTGAACTTTGGTCTCTCTACGATTTCATTAACCCGGGATATTTAGGTAGTTCGCGTGCCTTTAATAATCGGTTCATTAATGCCATTGAGAAGGAGCATAATGAACAACGTACGATCGATTTACAGAAGCTAGTTAAGCCCTTTATGCTTCGCCGTAAAAAGAAGGATCCCGCTATTCAGCTTGATTTACCTGATAAGAACGAGATAAAAACATATATTCATCTTACGGCTGAGCAAGGTGCCCTTTATGATCATACCGTCACTAACCTCATGGAACGCATGCAGAAGCTTGAGGGTATTGAGCGTAAAGGAGCTATTCTAGCTACGTTAACTCATCTTAAACAGCTCTGTGACCATCCGATGCTTCTAACGAAGGAAGCTATTCCAGAGGCATCTACAAGTATTGATGGCGTAACGGATAGCGACACATGGATCAACAGATCCGCAAAATTGGAGCGGCTTCTTGCTATGGTGAAGGAACTAAGAGAAGATGGCGAGAGATGCCTTATTTTTACGCAGTACATTGGCATGGGTCAAATCCTGCAAAGGGTACTCGAACAAGAACTTCAGGAGCCTGTACTTTACTTGAATGGCAGTACGTCCAAAACCGCACGTGACCGTATGATTGACCAATTTCAATCACATACCCTATCACCTGCGGAACAACCCTCTGTATTCATTCTTTCGATCAAGGCAGGGGGGGTAGGTCTCAACCTTACAGCCGCCAATCATGTCTTTCACTTCGACCGCTGGTGGAATCCTGCGGTTGAGAATCAGGCTACAGATCGAGCTTACCGTATGGGTCAGACCAAAGATGTACAGGTACACAAGTTCATCTCCCTGGGCACATTAGAAGAACGTATCGATGAAATGCTAGAGAACAAACAGCAACTTAGCGATAACGTGATTTCAAGTACCGAAGGTTGGATTACCGAGTTATCGACAGACGAGTTACAAGATCTCTTTACCTTACGACGGGACTGGACGAGTTAAACCTTGTAGTTGACTCGCCTTCCTCGGATCGTCATATATCAACAAAAGGGGACACCCTACATCGGTGTCCCTTTTGTCTATTTTTTAAATCATTCTAAGGATTATAACGTAACTTCCTGTACGGGATGAACCTCACTGGCTGCTTTCCTTTTCTTCATATACCCCGAATAATATGCTGTCAGTATCGGAACCAGAATCGAGGTTACGATAATGGATGCAGCCACTAATGCGGTAGCTGCTTCAGCAGCGGGTAAGAATTCCGGCTTCATGTTTGCAATCAACATAGGATTGGCCACGGCTGCTCCAGCCGTACTCGATGCGGCAATACCAGCCGTACCATTTCCACCACCGACGAACTTATCAGCCAGAATCAACGGAATACCTGTAATAACGATAACTACTAAGCCCAATAAGATTCCTAGCAATCCAGTATCTAGAATAACACCTAAATCAATAGAACAACCTAGTGCAAAACCAAAGAATGGAATGAGTGCCTGTGTAGCCTTTCCAAAATAAGAACGAAGGTCATGATCCAAGTTACCTAGAATAAAACCAACTAAGAAAGGAAGCACTGCTCCTACAAATGTATGTGGTTCAAACACAGCTAAACCCGTACTTCCTAAGATTAACATAGTCACTAGTGGACCCGATTCAAGCGACATTAGAACAAAGGCACCTGACTCTTCTTTTGTACCATACTGCTGCATAATGGAGGCATACAATCCACCGTTAGTCATATCCATTGCGGAAACGATGGCAAGAACAGATAATCCGGCAAAGAAACCAGTCTGAACTCCACCTTCCGGTAGGAACTGTATCGCGATCATCGCTACGACCCAAGCTACAGCAATTTTGGTTAATACCAGAGTACCCGATTTACGCAGTACGCTTCCTGTAGCTCTTACATCAATAGCAGCTCCCATGCAGAAGAACCAGACAGCTAGAATCGGTACAGTACCCGTCATTAGCCCGTTTGTAAATCCACCGAAATAGGTGCCTGCATTAGGTGTGAAAGTGTGAATTAAGGCTCCTAAGAACAAAGGAACCAACATCATGCCTCCAGGAATCTTATCTATTACTTTTTTAATTTTCATATTATTTTCATACCCTTCTTGTGAAGTTGAAATATTGTTTTTTTAATCAAATATTCAATATTCTTCCTAAATAAGGGCGCACTGAACTAACCTCAGAAGATGTCATTTTAAAAAATAGAATGGATTCTCCTAAGAAATCATATTATGTGTGCGCTTTCATTTCACTTGCGAGATCAACTCAATGACGACTCAAACCTAGCTCCGGAATGATCTTCCCGAATAAATCATGACTTTCTTTCATTTGTTGAGTAAAACCTGCGCCGTCTTTGACAAGTAACCCAAGTCCATTTAACTTCATGTATTGTCTAAACTCTACATCTTCAGTTCCTTTAATAAAGGCAATGGCAAGCTGTTCTGCAATCTCATCGGGGGTGTCTTTAGGCACAGCAAGCCCTCTCCATGTTCCTGTAAAGTTTACGTGAAGACCCGTCTGTTCCTCTAACGTAGGAACACCAGGCAACGCCTCCGAAGGTTGATCCGCTGTAATCGCAAGCGTTCGTAGCTTTCCTTCCTCCACATACTTCTTTACTTCGGCAGGACTTACAGGTACTGCATCAACAAATCCACTCATTAGTGCAGAAACGGCAGGCCCTCCACCTTCAAAAGGTATATGTTCAAACGCCACACCTGTTTCCCGTTCCAGTGTTACGGCTGCTAAATGCCAAATACTACCCGTTCCTGCATTCCCCATTTTCACTTCACCGGGATGCGTTTTAGCAAAATCAAGAAATTCATTCACGGTTTGCCATGGCGCTTCGGCTCTTACGGTAATGGCGGAAGGATCAAAATTGGTTTGCGCGATCGGTTTGAACGCTTCATAGGTAATCGGTAGCAATCCCATATGGGGTAAGGTTGTCAATTCTACCGGTAGATAGGTAAGTGTGTACCCATCACCCTTGGCATTGGCACCTTCCATCAATCCCACAGATCCCCCACCGCCTGTGCGGTTCACAACCACGATCGGCTGGCTGAGGTGTTTTTCTGCCGCTGCGGCTATAGCCCGCGCTGTTATATCTGTACCCCCTCCAGCTGCATAAGGGACAATCAGAGTAATGGGCTTTATAGGAAAGTCCACATCTGCATCGCCTGAATTGAAATTGTTAGAATACTGATATCCGATCCAAATTATGAGTACAATAGCTAATCCAGATGGTATCCAAACCCCTCTTCTAGTTATCCATTTCAATGAGATCCCTCTTCCCTGAGTTATCGATTGTTAGGCATATGATTGGAGAATAATTCCTCCTCCTATCCTCACCTTTTGCTACACCTCCAAGTGTCTATTCATTATTTTGTGATTTATTTCTCAAACAAAATATACCGCACATGGAGGATTCTCAACAATCATTTAATCTTACTCTGAGTCTTCAGAAACGCTGATTTGGTGCGGTTTTGGCTGATCTGCATATGCCTTGGTATATTTGATGGCCTCTCGAAATTTACCTGGTGTAATCGATTTGTTCTTCCGAAATACACGGATAAAGCTGTTCTCATTCTGATATCCAACAAGTTGAGCAATATTGGCAATTTTCATACTACTATCCTTTAATAGTTCGCAAGCTTTATCTACTCTCAAATTCGTTAAATAATCGTATACGGTCGTACCTGTCTCTTCCTTAAAAATATTACTGACAGAAGACACCCCCATATTTACATGGGAGGCAATATCCTGTAATCCAATATTAAGGTGCAGTTGATTCTCCATGTATTGAATCATCGCCTGAACAAGTTGGTACTCCTTCGATTGTCTGTGTTGTCCGAGTTCATTAGACAGATGAATGACTACACCGCATAATATCTCTTCAATTTCAGATAAATTCATCGTCTCCACTTGATGCCACGTGTAATCTGCAAGCTCAGCAGGAAAGGAGTGTCCTCCCATAATGGCAATAGCTAGGATTTCATCGATTAGGTCATCCACCATACGATAAACCTTCTGTGGCTGAATCGCTTTTTTCCGAACCTCTGCTGTCCATTTTCTTATCCATTGGATTGATGTATGACTATCCGATGATTTCAGAGATTGAATCACTTCCACACTCCAAGTATCATCCACAACTTGGGCACCCTCATCATGTTTAGCTTCAATAGATGAATAGTCCCGAACATGTCCATATCCATCATAAAGACGGTAGGATAATGCAAGCTTGGCTTCTGTATAAGACCTTGCCACATGTAGAATATCTGATGCTGTAGAACCTAAACCAACGGATACTGATATTTTTAACAGATCATGTAGCATCTCTATAAGTTTATCCGCATCATCTCTCAGATACTTCTCTCCTAATCCCTTAGGTTGTAACAGAACAATGACACTATCTTTCTTGTGTACCGTCGTTACCGTTCGCCACATGGGTTCCAAATGCTCAATAATAATGTTATTCATAGCGAACTTAAGCAACATTTGATCCTCTTCCTTATAGGAAGAGGCCCATGGCCAATATCGATCGATGGAGACCATCATTACTTCAAAGGGTCCTTCTTCCCAACCCTGATAATAATGCTCCCACTTCGTATGTGTCTCTTGGGTTCCCATACTCCGTGTAATTAAATCCTGCACAAATTTAGAACGCAGCTCAGGTAAGCTCCATTCAGCTACAAGGGATTTGCTGTGGAAATCACCAACAAGCTTTCCAATCACAGGTTCCAAATCATATAAATTACCCTGACCAACAGGTGTCTGTTCAGAACTTAACAGCTTATTAATCCTCTTTAATGGTCGAAAAGCTGCAAAATTATAATAGTAGATCGCAGAGCAACCTACAAAAATAGAAATAAACGACAACAAAAGCATCATATTACGTGCAATCTTTACATTCCTTAGCAATTCCTCCATAGGAACAAATGAAAGCATCCTCCAACCCGTCACATTAGAAAAAGTCTGATTAGCCATATAATCCTGGCCCTCTATATTCACATGAGCAAACGGACTTACGTAGATTTGAGACAGGACTTTCTTCATTTCTGGCGGTGAAAAGGGTACGTTTAATTTCGGATAAATTAACTCCCCATCCAGGTTGTACACAAATTGATAACTCGACAAATGCGTGTACATCTGGGAGAACAGCCAATCATAATCAAGATCAACTAGGACTGCACCAACAATCTCTCCCTTGAGAACAACAGGCCGTGCTAAAGATAGTAATTCGGTACCTTCTAGTTTCGCGTTATTACCGCTATACAACCTTCTCTTAATAAGTAGAGGTTTCTCCTTAATTTCATAAATCCATGAACTCCATGCATCATCTGGAGCATTCTGCCACACAGACTCGTATCCATATTCACTCGATAGGACAGAATGGTCTTTGAATTGGATCACACTAATCGAATGGATATTTGACCCTGTTGCCAGGGTTCTCATATATTGGATCAGTTCGTCCGTCATTGCTGCACTATCGGGGGCTCCCTCGATGAATTGGATGGTTGCAGGGTGGAAAGACAAATCTACTGCCTTATTATCAGATTCGCTGAATACCCGGTTCGTTACATCCTGATTAATCTGCAGTAGCTCCACATTCGGTGTGTTCAGCTCTGTATCGAGTGCCTCTCTATATTCATGATAAGAAAACAGACCAATGCTCGTAATTAACAACGAAATAACGATCGTAAGCATCATAATCAGTCTCGTTTGTTTGTTTTGTAACACGTATTTCAATTTGTATCGTAGCATGGGAGTATCATCATCCTTCCATCTCTTATGTCCTAACATCGTTAGATCAGATGAGAATCTACCTAATTTTAAAATGGCTTTTGTTTAATGTAATAAATATCTTAAATTGTAAATATAAGATATTACCTTCACCTTCTATTCAGTAGATACCTTCTCTTATTACTTTTAAAAGAGATTACTTGTATCCGCTTTCTTTTGATCATATTATGTTTGTTACATGAACTGCAAGGACTTTTCACATAGAACGAGTTACAAATTCATCGTAAATACACAACAATATTCAACCATCCTCTGTATATGGGTGACATTTCAAACGCTGTGTGAATAGGCTATATCATCATATTCCTATTGGAGGTTTTCTAAATGAACATTAGAAATGGAGATCAGAACAACTATGATCCCCAATCATTCTATTCCTATCAATCCCAGCCAACATTTGCGAATGCTCAACGTCCTGATCATTCCTTCCGGTCTCAGCCCTTTCCTTACTCACATTACTATCATTTCTCCTCCTCACGCATAGGGCCTATTGAGAATCAATCTGACAGTGATGCGGATAGACAAGAGAGCGTAAATGGCCATATTATCGGATCTGTAGGTAAGGGTAAGGGAATTAGTATGGATACCGCTGGGGAAATAGGTGGTAAGCACGGCGTTGGATTTACAGCTGATGGGCATTTAACTAGCCATAGTATCGGTACGCATGCGAGCGGCCATCTCGGAGAGCCATACGGGATTAACGTACATGGCGGAGCTGACCTAAGTACTAACGAAGGTCTCCAAGTCACAACAGGTGGTCAGGTCGGAGACAAACATATTATCGATGCTCAAGCCACCGGTCATCTCGGAAAGAGCCAAGGAGTAGGATTTAATACGGAAGCACAGGTAGGCGGCAAATACGGGCTTGGTGCTCAAGCGCAAGGCCAAGTAGGCGGTGGTCAAGGGCTAGGGTTTACAACCGGTGCTCAACTCGGTGGTCAACATGGGCTTGGTGCTCAAGCCAAGGGACACCTAGGACTCAAACAAGGTGCAGGGTTTACTACTGGTGCTCAACTCGGTGGTCAGAGTGGACTAGGTGCTCATGCAGATGGTCACATGGGAATTAACCAAGGCATTGGCTTTACTACTGGTGCTCAGCTTGGAGGTCAGAGTGGATTAGGCGCCCATGCGAAGGGACAGTTAGGTGGAGGTCAAGGTGTCGAACTCGGAATTGGTGGGCATGTAGGCAGCCATGACGGTCAGATTGGTATTAAATTAGGTGGCAAAGATAAGGAACTAAAGGAATCTAAGGAACAACTAGAGGAATTAAAGGAATCTAAATAACATTATAAATAAACAGGCTACCAATGATCGGTAGCCTGTTCTAACGAATAGGTGAAGCCAAAACTCTACATTTTAACACCAAGAGTTATCCCACACTTAACGACTCCCAGAAAAAATATGTTCCGTTCATCTTATCTTTTCTATAGCATCTTCGCTATCCTTACAGCATAATCTAATTGACACGACCAATAACGATGATCAGAGTCAAAGGAGAGTGAATTATGGGACCTTTTTCAAAAGATTTATTAAAAGACAAGGTCGTTCTCATCACAGGTGGAGCTACTGGATTAGGACGAGCCATGGGTACACAATTCCTGAATCTTGGAGCCAAACTAGCCATTGCAAGTCGACGCGAAGAAACATTAAAAAAAACAGCAGAAGAATTAAGTGTAAACGGGAATAACGTATTCTACAAAGTCACCGATGTGCGAGATCCTGTCCAAATTCATGACCTTGTGGAGGCCGTCGAACAGCAATTTGGGCGAATCGATGTGTTGGTTAATAATGCCGCTGGTAACTTTATAAGTCCAACTGAACGCCTCTCTCCCCGAGCGGTAGATGCAATCTTAAATATTGTATTACATGGAACCATGTATACGACGTTGGAAGTCGGTAAAAGGTGGATTGAACAACGTCATCCGGGTACCATGCTGAACATTGTGACCACCTATGCTTCTACAGGATCAGCCTTTGTTGTACCCTCCGCTGCGGCTAAAGCGGGCGTACTAGCACTAACCCGCTCCCTTGCCGTGGAGTGGGCACGTCACGGAATACGCCAAGTTGCTATTGCCCCAGGCCCGTTTCCAACGGATGGTGCAACGTCTAGACTCATGCCCACGCCTGACATAGAAGAAAAGATGATTAATCGGATTCCTCTACGCCGTGTAGGTAATCAAGAAGAACTTGCTCATTTAGCAGCTTATCTAATCTCAGACTATGCCGGTTATATTAATGGAGAGGTCGTTACGATCGATGGAGGAGAGTGGCTTCAAGGAGCAGGCGAATTCAACGATCTTCTTGAGATTACTGAAGAACAATGGAATGTTCTCGCTGAGAAAACTCGCCAAGGCAAATAGCAGCTAACTAATTTAATTAGGAAATCGGAAATCTCTTACCTTTTATTATGGAGAGTATAGATGTGTGATCCTACCCTTGCAACAATGTCACCTCTATGATGTTGATTTGCTCTCGCTCGATGAGTCTGAGTCTGAGTCTGAGTCTGAGTTAATCTTATCGATAATTTACGCAGATATTCAAAATCCGGATGAACAACCTCATCAGACATATACGCAGATATCTTACTACCAGGTATTCTTCTTCTATTAAGGGATGCTATGATTTCCTCTGCCGATCTTATCCCTATGCCATGGCCATAATATAAGTCTCTTCCTAATACGACAGCATTCTCACCCTGCCACTCCGGCGATATAGGATTATGGTCTGGATTTTTAAAATATACGATGTCGCCTGCGTAAGCGTCACCCTTATGTTCTATGATTTTCAACTGTAAGTCACTGTCATAATTCCAATCCCTTAAGTATAAATCTTGAAAATATCGATCAAATACTTCCTTACCTAGTACATCGAGTGTCGCCTTGTACAGAGTAATAACCATAGCGGTTGCACACTCAAACGCATACAAATGCCCATTTCTATAAATATCATTGATCCCATCCGAAGGTAGAATGCCGCTATTCAGTCTAAACCCGCCATTATTTGTCCGTGTCCACAATTCTTTATTACATCTGGAATTATCGAACGTTGCAAAACTTGCATCACTAGTTTCTAGAGCTTTAGCCGCCTCCACAATATTCGTTCTCATCTTTAACTCGAATTGCAAAGCCTCCAGAGAGTCATATCGATAGACAGTTGGACTATTTCTCTTTTGATTCACAATTTTCTTCTCTAAGTCAGTTAACGGTAACGTATCGATTAGTTCTTCATTCAGACCTGAGATCACGATCATCCTAGTTCCCCCCCATGCCGTATTTTTCGGAGTATAGGTTATTGTACGTGTCAGATTGGATGTTTGTGCAGAACAATAAAATACCGTAGTTGCAAGTGATTGCAGCTACGGTACTTTTCTAAGCGTATTAAAAGTTTAGTTATAATGGCTCACAAGTATTGAATTAAGGTTTTACGACGGATAGGAGAAGCTCATTTCCTCCAGAAATAACTGTCACTTCTGTTGACAAATCCAAGTCACTTACAAGCAATGATTCCCCGATATTCATACCACCAATATCACACTCTATTACATTCGGTAAATGTCTAGGTAAGGCTTCTACTTCAACGAACTCACTCTGAATTTGTACAACTCCGCCTTGCTTTGTACCGATTGGTGTACCCGTGATCTTCAATGCTAATTTTGTGCGTATGATCACGTTTGTTTGTACTTGCTGGAAATCAACATGCAGCAAATCCCGTGTTACTGGATCACGCTGTAGTTCCTCCATTAATACGGATAAAGACTCTTTTCCTTCAAGCTGCAACTCAATAAAACCAACTGCACCACGCTTTAACCATTTCTGAAATTCTATTGTTGAAATATGAATCATCTCATTCTTCGTATTTCGACCGAAAACGATGCCAGGAAGACGTCCCTCTTGGCGTAGATTCCTAAGCCCTGATGTATTCAGATGTGTGCGTTCCTCTGCTTGAAATAATGTTGTCATGATCTATTCGCTCCTCTTCAATATATGATCTTTGCGCTCTATTATTAGTCGCTGGATCTTTCCCCGACTAGGGATACAGAGAGAAACATAGCATCACTACCTCCAAGTATTTTCAATTATGCCCTAAAGACATTTAATGTAAAAAACCTATAGATATACACTAAGGCACCCCACTCGAAAGAGTGGAATGCCCATAGGTTCCTCATACCATATCATAGAAACATACCCTTGTCGAACAGGTCTTTCAGAGTTAGACGAATTAGTGATGGTAATCTAGCTCAGATAAGACAAGCCTAACCGACTGGCGATTTTTATAAAAAGAATCGACTTCGAAGCGTGTAATAGGTGACATATGATCCTCTCTCTATTCTGTAATTTAACTTTGACATCTCAAAGAACCCGCTATATAGCAGGTTCTTCTAATAACAGTATGCGCCGTAGCTTAGCAATTCTATATCGAAATAATATTACGATTCTCGCATCTCTTCATCCAACCGTTGAAATGCTTCCGTTACCTTATCCTTCGGTATTTCAGCATAACGATCTCCAATACTTATTTCGCTGTAGCAGGTTAGTTCACTAGCATCACGGAAATAAGGCAATAAGCTCACACCTGTTACCTCATAAACTCGACTCATGATCGGCTCAAGTTGATCTTTCGGCATATCAAAATGAACATGGAACATATTTGATACCGGTACAGCTGGTATTGTCGCAACACCCTGGCACTGGTTAAATAATGCAGCCACTTCTTTGGCTTCCTGATAATATTGTCCCATCTTATCCACGCGCTGATTGAAATAATACTCCGAGCTGATGATATAAGGATATAAGCTAATTAAATCTCCGCCATGACGTCTTTTCCATACCTTAGATTCATTCGTGAAATCTTTACCGCCAGCGAGAATCGCTCCTGCGATCCCACCAATCCCCTTGTAAAAGGATACATATACACTATCAAAGAGTGCGCAAACTTCTTCAGCTGATTTTTGATAATACGGTAAGATTTCAAAAAGTCTGGCACCATCCAGATGTAGCTTAATCCCTTGTTCTCGACAATAAGCAGAAATAGCTTCAAGCTCTGCGTAATCAGGCAATTGACCCCCAATCTCCCGCTGAGGTAATTCAAGTAATAGACACGCAATATCCTTCGGCATATTCTGAACGTCTTCTAGCGTAATTAAGCTATCCTTATCTGCAAGTAAGACCGGTTCGATATGGTGCAATTCTTTTAAACCATCTTGTTCATGAATCTCTAAATGACATAAAGGGTGATATGCAACACGTTTCCCGCCTTTTTGATCACACCATATTCTTAAAGCAATTTGCTGTGCCATCGTTCCGCTCGGGAAAAAAACTGCCGATTCCTTTCCCAAATATTGCGCCATCTTATCTTGGAAATCTTCGATTACTGCACCTTTTCCATATATATCACTCATCTGATCTCCATCGATATCTTTCAGAGCTTCTAATAATACCTGAACGTTTCGCTTGCTATGGCCTCCAAGGTCATAAGTTCTCTCGTTAGATCCATCTGATAATGCCTTCTTATTGTTCATATAGAGTCCACTCCTTGTCGTTTCAATTCTTCATATAAAAAGTATACCTCTTTCTCCATAGGCTGTCTCATCAGATTTAACCCTCTCCTAATCAGACACAAATAAAGACGGATACCGTCCTCTTAAAGGTTGATATCCGTCTTCTGATATAGTTAGGGAATATAAGCTATGCGTTGTAAATCCATATCTCCTTCCCCTTATGTTAGTTCATATTATAATCGTTGAGCATATAATTCGTCGTTACTTCCCACCACATCTTTTCTTCGGTAGATGCCTAAGATCAGACCCAATATAGCCATTTCAATCATAACATGACTACCTCCATAACTCAGGAATGGAAAGGGTATTCCAATAGTGGGCACTAGACCAAATGACATGAGCACACTATAGACCATTTGGAAGCTAAGCATTCCGGCTAGACCCATCCCAAGAGCACGCCCATAGGGTTCCCTCACAGCTCGATTAGATTGAAGGAGACGTCCAATAAAGAATACGATGCTAATCACAATGACAATTCCGATCCACCATCCAAAACTATAGATCAAAAAGGTACCAATATTATCACTCCATATATATGGAATTTGCTGCGTCATTTCACCCTTCAACCCATGACCCCACCAACCTGCGGAATGAATACTTGATTCCAACACACCATGTATATACCCTGCACCTTGAGGATCTTTATCGGGATTGAAGAACGAAGCTATTCTTTCTAATCGATAATCCCTTTGCAATACACCTAGCAATATAACCAAACCCATCACTATTCCGTGTATCCCTACTGCCCACCAGCTTCTTGTCATGAATATGAGTAACAGAACGTACCCGACTGTATAGAGCAATAAATAACTCATCGTAGAAAATGTAAAAAATAAAAGCGTCGGGACAACTAGAAAAGCTATCGTTGTTAACATCCAGAACCATTTATGGTTCTTCCAACTCATGATCATGCCCGGTGCTGCAATCATCAACAAATAGGGGGTAATGCCAAACCAATCTAACGTGATAAAAGGTAAACGAAAGAAATGACCTGATCCGTTCACTGTAACCCCGGTGAGTAAAGTTACTATCGTGCCCATGATAATAACTGCGTATAATCCGAAGGAATACGATCTTATCTTCTGATAATTGAAAAAATAAAAGAAAGCCATAAATACCATACCAATAATGACGGCCATTGCTTTTGAATACACAAACTGTATATACATATCATCATTTCCTGTTCCAATGGATCCTTCTACTGCAACCATCGCTAGAATCCCGAAAACGACGAATATCATTACTCCTGCTAAAAGACCCCAATGCGTCTTCGGACGATGTACCGAATGTAGCCCATCTCCCACATCTATAGGATTGCCCATCTGGTCAATAGCCCAGAGTACAGCATCGTCTCGCTCCACACCTGTCGATTCTCGTTCCAATACGAGCTCTTCCAGATGACTCTCTAATTCATGTCGAATATCACGATGTGATCCTTTTGAGCGGACACGGGAACATACTTCATCTAAGTAACGCTGAATTCCTTCGTGATCCCGAATCATATACTTCCCTCCCCGAGGACGTTATCGACCGCATTCCGAAATTGTGCCCACTCTTGCTTTTTTTTCGTTAGCTGTCCTTTACCTGATTCCGTGAGTCGGTAATATTTACGCTTCCGCCCTTCAACTTGGGACCAATAAGCCTCCACCCATTGTTCAGTCTCCATCGCATGGAGAATCGGATATAAAGTTCCTTCTTTCAGTAGGAACACCCCGTCGGAACAACGTTCCAACTCCTTAATCAGCTCATACCCATACAAATCTTGACGAGCTAATAAGGTAAGTACCAATGTACCTGTGCTACCTTTGAGTAATTCCTTAGGAATACTGTTCATTAGTATTTTTTACTCCTCTCGCGCATAATACCTAGTATATCTATGCATATGTAATATAGGTATTAGATTACAGGAATAGTTCTGTTTTGTCTATAAGCCACAAAAAAAAACGAACGGGCTACTCCATTAGCGGATTAGCCCTTTCGTTGTCGCTTATTTGATTCTAAGGTTGATGTCACCCCGAATGCGGGATGGATAATCGGAGATTGTGAGTTTTAGCGGGCTTATATAGTCCGCCTTCTCAAGATAATAGTATAACTCCCCGGAGGAATGTCCCTCTGTCCGGTTGAATGCGAATAATTGACCCGTTCTATCCATGTATTTGTTCTCGAACAAACTGAACCCACGGTTCTCATCCATCGGATCATCACTCTTCAGGTGAAGGACGAGAGCTTTCCGGCTCTTTTCTTCACTGTCACTCGCAGGATCGAGTGTGAGCATGTTAACCGGGCGAGAGAGCAGTTGCATATTATCGAGGTCCACGAGCACTTCCAGTTTGCTTTTATCGAGTGCTCGAATGCTACTAGCCCGCAAATAGAGTTGATTCGGCTTGTGGAAATAGTTGCTCTGGAAATAGAGCCCCTGTCGATTCTCGTCAATGGTCGAACCGGATATGCCATTGGTGATTGTACCAAATATTTCGCCTTGTTCATCTTCAATTCGGATATCATCAAAATAAAATAGTTTCTTCGTATTAGATGAATCATAATCGATCTCTAACCCAATCCGAGTTGGATAGACGGTCATTGTTCCAAAATGTATCCGCTGGCCTTCAACGATGACCGTCTGATTAATATCATATGTTTTCTTCAGACCTTCACATTTCTCTTTATCAACAGGGACTACAATCTGCCAGACTGGACCGTCCTCTATCTTCTCCTTCCCCACCTTAAGTCGTAGATCCAGGGTATTTGGGATCTCGACCCCATCGTGCAAATTCAGTTCAACCGTTCCTTGTTTGCTCTCCCAATCTTCGTTGAAATTGAAAGACCCATACGAGAGGGATATATCCTTGTTATCGACCAATTTTACATCTACAAGATTTATGACACGCTTACGCCCATCTAGATTATTTAACGTATAGAATACGACGATTCTCGATTCGTCTGCGAGAATTCCATCCACTGTTAACTGGATACCATCATGCTCATCAGACAGTCCAACCGGCTGCATGAAGTCGCTTTCGAGCGCTAACTGCAGACCCTTATCGTAACTGATAAGCTGGACGAACGATCGAAGACCGGGTATATCGCTCACATATACGGCCACTACAGGGGAGAATCGGATTGAAGCTATCGTTACCAGAAATAACAGACACGCAGTGAAGGAAACCATTCTCGTCATCATGT
Organism: Paenibacillus sp. Y568; assembly: GCF_059445545.1. Lineage (NCBI taxonomy): Bacteria > Bacillati > Bacillota > Bacilli > Caryophanales > Paenibacillaceae > Paenibacillus > Paenibacillus sp. Y568. The sequence continues at coordinate 79,253 of NZ_JCAIUM010000017.1, read as the reverse complement.
GGTGCCTTCTGCGTTTTCGTCCGAGATACATGCCGCTTCGAACCGCCTCATTGATTCCGGCAGGGACCACAAGCTGCTCAATATGTCCCTTCATCCCTCCAACTCTGGCAATTCACGCTCGTTATATTGGTACTTCTCATCCACCTTGTTCACCTTCAAGCGCTGCCGCAGCCCTCCGAGGGCTTTATGCAACCATGTTTTAATCGTGCCTTCAGGCTTCTTTAACGTTCTCGCAATTTCAGTAATCGTCATATCGTGATAATATTTAAGCTGAATTACTTTCAGATAGTTGACATCTAGCTCATTAACAACCGATTCGAGCAATAACCGTTTCGTTATTCATTCGATTCCTCCCCTGCCCACTTTGCATCTATAACTATTAGACTCAATAACATGCCAAACAGTTTTACATAAATGTTACATAGTTAATAACCATTTATAAAATACTATGTAAATATTCTTAATAGTCATCCAAACTCTCCATTACACTGATAATCCTTCTCTAGAAGTCACCTTTATTCTTAATATTGTCGAATTTTAAACATTACCGTACTTCAATTGTCGAACCCAGGTGAAAAAATGTTGCCGCTATGCTACAATATTGGAATTGCAAAGGCAATTATTAAGGGAGGTTTATTCTAACGCCATGCTCATTATTGGTATCGCCGGCGGCACCGGCTCCGGAAAAACAACAGTGGCTCGTTCCGTTATTGACCGTCTTGGATCAGATAAAGTAACGTTCATATCTCAAGATAACTACTACAAAGACCATACACATCTAAGCTTGGCTGAACGCGAATTGATTAATTATGATCATCCGCTCGCTTTTGACAACGAATTGCTCATTGAGCACCTCAATTGTCTAAAGAAAGGACAAGTCGCTCAAGCTCCCGTATATGATTTCACAGTTCATGCTCGTTCAGTTGTCGACACAGTTGAACTAAAACCGAACAATATTGCCATTCTCGAAGGCCTCCATCTATTGTCCGATGAGAACCTCAGAAATGAGCTGGATATCAAGGTATTTGTCGATACCGACCCAGATGTGCGTATCCTTCGTCGCGTAGTTCGCGATATTGAAGAACGGGGTCGGACGATTCGCTCAATCCATAATCAATATTTGAACACGGTAAAACCAATGCATGAGGCGTTTATCGAACCATCCAAAAAATATGCCGACCTCATTATTCCTCAAGGCGGACACAATGAGGTTGGTATTCAAATGCTCTCCATTCTGACTGAGAAATACCTAACAGGTGATCATCGGGCGCTAGCGGACTCTTAAATAGCAATAGATTTGCTCATTCAGGTTGTCCCTGTCGTTCGAATGATTGTTAGGCAGTTCCGGAGATGCAATATATGGAACGGAATGCTCGTAAGTACAATGAAATAGGCAGACCCCATAGGTCTACCTAAGGCTGTCGAGGAATCTCGACAGTTTATTTTTTTATATGGAAGTAAGAAGCCACCTCTTGCCCAATTCCATTTCCTGCTCCCGTTATAGTTATAATGTCACCTTCCCATCAAAATTACCCATTTAATGCCTACCAACGCATGTTGCGGATTCCATCTATCATGATTCTCTGATTCGTTACGTTGGTTCTCCATTGCTGAATTTCATTCGTAATGCGTTCTAGATTCGTATAACCTTTCGCCAGTCCGTTCAATCGGGCAGCTAATGTAGAGTTTACTAGATCATTGTGATCAGGATAGAGTATATTAAGCTTTCCGAACGCATCAGGGTGTCGCTTCAAAGAATATTTTTGATGGTTATCTTCCGCAAGGTGTAATCCTTCATAAGGTGCGATTAATGTTAATGTTTCTCCCTTATTATCCTCACGCTTTCTCTTCTCGATCACCTTATACATTTGCTCTCTTTGCTTCGCATCATGATACAGTAGAATTGACATGTATTGCCGTCCTCTATAATCATTAATATTCACCGGATTATGATGGTTCCAGAACACATTCAGGATGTCTTCTACAGATATAATGTCCGGATCGAAATCCATTTCTACCGTTTCCGTATGATCTCCCATCTGGCGATAGGTAGGATTATTAGTGGTCCCCCCTGCATATCCTACACGCGTTCTAATCACGCCTGGCAAATGCCCAAACAAGGCATCTGGACTCCAAAAACAGCCTATCCCAAGTGTTATCGATTCTTGATTCACGTTATATCACTCCTCAAATACAAATTTAAAATCCGTTCAGACTAACTTCCTTTGTGGTTTTATGGATATATTAATGATATAATAGTTGACCTATCTAATATGGTTACATAAACTGTTTCTCTATACCACTAAACAAGGAGCTGAGTATTTAAATGATTATTATTCATGCTAATTTCACTGTAGATTCAGCAAAACATCAAGCATTTGTGCAAGAGATTCAACCCTTAATCGTTGCCTCTAGATTAGAAGAGGGTAACATTTCCTACAATCTATACAAACATACTGAACAAGAGAATTTATTTACAATGGTTGAAGTGTGGAACGACGAAAAGGCTGTTGAAATTCATAATGCAAGTGAGCCCTTCACTTCTTTCGTTGCTAAAGCCGAGAACTTCCTTACAGCTCCATTAGATGTACAATTATTTAATGGCCAACCGGTACAAAAGTAGAATAAGATCTTTGAATATAATAGGCAAAATAATCCCTACCCAGCGGAACGGCTGAAGTAGGGATTATCTATATTTTCAAAAGGTATAGATTAATGTTTGAAGGCGAACTATGGCTTGCGCTCGGTCAACAACCTGTAATTTCCCATAGAGATTACTGATATAATTACGAGTTGTACCTTCAGCTATGTGAAGCGCATCGGCAATTTCACGGTTGTTTAATCCTTGGATAATAAGCTTGGCCACTTCCTCTTCCCGCTCTGTCAGCATGATTCGATCCAAACTCTTCTGCCTATGTTCATAATCTTCCGTAAAATGACTAATCCGCTCTGCTATCTTAGCAGCGACGGCAGCTGGTAGAATGAATTGACCAGACACCGTATCCCGGATTGATGCGATCATTTTATCTGAATCCATATCCTTTAACATATAGCCGCTTGCTCCATACGCCATTCCTTCTACGATGTAGTCTGCATCTATGAAAGTAGTTAGAATCAAGATAAATGTTTGTGGAAAATCCCGTTTTATTCTCTTTAATGCACTAATTCCGTTCATAAGAGGCATTTGAATATCCAACAACACCAGATCCGGATGTAGCACTTTTACCATCTCACAAGCCTCTACTCCGTTCTTAGCTACACCAACCACATCGAGATCATCCTCCAAATCTAGAATGGTTCGAAGTCCTTCTCGTGTCAGCATCTGATCATCTGCGATCACAACCGTTATCTTCCTCATTCTCTATCCCCCATCCGTAACATTGGATAAGGCAATTCGATTCTCAGTAGACATCCTTGGTTAAGCCGTGAATCGATTGATAAGCTGCCACCCGTTTGTTCTACACGATCTTTCATCGCCTTCAATCCAAACCCCATTACAATATGACTACTACCTATGCCACGATCTTCAAGTCTAAATTGCAAAATCGAGCCTACAAGTTCCAGACTGAAGTGGAACTCTTTACTCTCTCCATGCCGTATGCCATTCGTCAATCCTTCCTGTAGCGCATGATAAATTGTCTTCTTATAGACTATCGGCAACTCAGGAACATCGTAAAAGACAGCATGTATTTCAACGCCCATATTCCGTTCCGTATCTCGAATCAGTTGATTCAATATGAGTGCAAGATCAGCATATTTATCCTCTTTCAACATATGGATGGATCCACGGATTTCATTCAGGCTATGTCGGACAAGATCCTGAGCTTCTTTTAAGCGCTCAGTGGCTCCTTCTGTATCTCTGTGAATCAACCTCTTTCCCGCTTCTATTTGAAGAAGTGTCGATGTGAGTGTATGCCCAACAATATCATGAATTTCATGAGCAATACGATTTCGCTCTTCATAAACAGAAGCATCAGCTAGAGCAGCGGACGTCTCACGCATCGAACGTTCGAGGCTACGAGTCCTTTCTTCAACTTGATCCTCCAAGTTATCCTTAAGATATTGAACCCTTGAGTAAAGCTTGGCATTGGCGATGGAGATCGCGCACTGAGAACCAAGCAGTTTTATCACATCAAGCCGCTGTGGTGTGAACACACCAGGTGATAGCCTATTCTCCATATAAAGCACACATACCAACTTATTATGATACAAGATCGGAAAGCAGAGGACCGATTTCAACCCATTGTTCCTAACATACGGGATATACATAAACATTCCTTCGCTAACCGCGTTATGTAGCACGATTTCCTCTTGCGTTCTCGCAGCGTATCCAATAATAGCTGCTGGAACCAATTCTGACTCCGCCTGAAGTGGAACAGATTCGATGTGTTGCTCCTCCGCTGTTCCGTAAGCCTCGACGGTCCACCTGCCTTCATTGTCGAAAATGATTGCTCCGTATTCTGCTCCGGCATTGTGGAGCATAATACGCATCAATGTCCCCAACAAACGATTCATTTCCATTTCGCCCGACAAGGCCTGTGCTGACATGATAACGGAAAGAGAATCAACGTTCTCCATTCCTGACTCTCGTCTCGCATGTATTAAATGACCATACCTTTGTTCCAGATCGTCCGCTTTCGCCGCTGCTCCCCATTGAAGATAAGATTCATATGCTTCCGTCATATAGATCTTCGCAAGCTGCTGCTTACCTTGACTAAGACCATATTTACCGTAGCACTCAGCGGCAATAGCTAGATCGTGAATAAGACCATATTTACGTGCAGCCTCAATTGATTGTTCGTAAAGCTCTTCTGCTTGGCGATTCTTTTGCGCCAGTCGGGTAAATTCAGCTTTGATGAGCAAATATTTATGCAAATAGTTGTTCGGGCAACGTTCAGCCAATAGCTTTAATTGCTTCAAGCGTTTATGCATACTTACCCTAAGTTCCTTTTTCTCCTGATAAGTAGCCTCTTCATAAAGCTGTGCCCGTACTAGTGATTCATATGTATACTGAACAGAATTATCGAAGCCATTATTGCGCGATTCCAGAATAGCTGCAGCCTTCTTTAAAGCCTCATTCGCTTCTCGATATTGACCAAACAAATAACCAGGTAAATACTGAAGCGTGCAGACGAGCTCTTGGATCACATTGAACTCGTCCCCGTGAACCGATGCAGCGAAGTCCTCGCTGCTTATATGATCAATATCAAATGGATCATCAGGTGCACGATATCCTGTTAATCGGACAAGAAGAGCCACAGTAACTGTTGCTTGTTTCCAATGAAGACTATTATTATGACGAAGGAAATCTCCCGAATGTGCAATTAACCGATCATAGATCCTCCCTAGTGGGTATCCATATTGCAGGAGCAGCCCACAATTGATCAGAACACTCTGATTGCCATGCCACAGATCTCCTGATTCCAATCCTACTTTGCCAGCATACTCAGTAAATGTGTCAATGAACTGCGGGTCATATTGCCGCCAACTGTCATAACACATAGAGAATGAACTAAGTGTCTTCACATGAAGCTTGGGATACGGTTTTGATAAACTATAAGCAAGCGTGCCCCACTTACATGCCTCTTTATCATTTCGAGAGTGGAAACTTAGAAACATGGCATATCCTACAAATCCGATAGAAGCCTCAGGTGTCATGCCGTAGTCCAGTGTCATTTCGACCATTGTGAAAGTCAATGCAAGCCAAGCCTTCTCGTTTACAAAAAAACAAGCATTGCCCGTTTCAACCAATGCGGACATCGCAACTTTACGCGCTTCATCTGTCATAGGCGGCAGATGACTTAGCGTCTCAATCGGATGCTTCCGAATTTTACGACTTAATCGCACCCATTGTTGAGTTAACGCAACTGAACTTGGATCGAAATTATGGCTAACATTTAATAATTGCATCGTCTTACGACCTAAGGAAATGACTTCTTCATAGTTATCTTGGGCTGACTCCAATTTAATTTTAACGTTGCATACAAGTGCTTTATCTAAATTAGTCTTCGCTTTACTCATCAGTACATCAAACAATTCATTAGCATGTTCGAAATGGGAACATAAATACTCCACCTCCGCTCGCTCTAGGAAAGAACGGAATGTCAAAGTATAATTTCTATCCCAATAATTTTCTCCCAAGAGTTCCGTAGCATAGCGTAAATATTTCAATGACGTCTCGTATGCGGTCGATTGTTTCGCCTTTAGTCCCACCTGTAGATTGAGTACAGCCACTTCCAACCTCTGTTTCGTATAGTCTATACGTTCCCATGCCTGATTCAGATGATTAACGGCTTCAAATATATTGACCTCTTCTTTGCAGTTCAAACGATGGACCAAAAGCGAACCGATCTTCAAATGCAAGTCGGGACGCTCTTCCTCAGGAACTAGAGAATAAGCAAATTGCTGAATACGGTCATGCTGAAATCTATACTGCTTGTCATTCCCACTATTTACGGGCTGAAGTAAATGCTCTCGTACAGCCATACTTAGTAATTCTGATAGTAGCTCCAGACGAATTCCAGTGATAAAGAACAGCGTGTCTAGATCAAAGCTTCTACCCAGAACCGCAGCCCTACTAAGTGCAACCATCATTTGGTCCGGAAGAAGCTTCAATTTATCCGTTAGGTAATCAACGGCATGATCAGGGACACTCATTTTCTTTATAAGCTGTAAGTTCCATTTCCAACATCGATCTAACTCATTGAAGGTGACTAGTTTATTATCAATCAAATCCTGGATAAATCGGTTGAGAAATAAAGGAATCCCTTCTGTTTTTTGAAATAACACTGTTGCCAGCATATCCATATCTTCTACATCGTCATGCTTCGCCTCAGTTAGCAACTTATGTAGATCGGCAACTTCAAGGGGCTTCAAATAAATATTACTCCATGAGGTGCCACGATCTCCAAAATGTTTCTTCCAACGACTTAGCGGATGTTCAGGCGTAATCTCTCCATCTCGACACAACAAGGTTACGAGTAAATGTTTCGTCTCCCGATCCTCCACAAGATACGAAAGGTATTGAAGCGAAGCTTCATCTACCCATTGAAGATCATCGATAACCAGTACCAATGGATAATTACGATGAAGAAACAACTGGATAAATCGGTTCATAAGAATGTGTAACCGTCGCTGTGCTTCAATTGGCGGTAGTGGTAGTACAGCTGGCTGTTGACCAATGAGTAATTCCAACTTAGGAACCAGTTCGATTAGCAATTGTCCATAACTGTCTACCGCATTGATAATACGTAATTTCCAAACTTCCACTTGTATATTGTCTTCCATCAACAGTTGGCCAACTAATTGATCTATCACTTGAATCCATATATCGTAAGGATAGGCAGTATAATGAGAGTCAATTTTGCTTATAGCGAGGAATCCTTCGAAGGTAACCGTTTTTCGAAGTGTTTCCTTCACGAAGAACGTTTTCCCTACTCCATCTCTACCGCTGACCCAGACCATCTCCGTGGTTCCATTTGTCGCTCGCTGTAACGCTTCTCTCAATATTTCTTGCTCAGCTTGTCGTCCATACATATGAGAGGGTACAACCCAACGCTCCGAAATATCGTGGCTAGCGAGTACAAAGGAATCCATCTCCCCTGAGACCTGACACCGGGCCAGACACTCCTCTAGGTCCGACTTCATCCCGAATGCGCTTTCATATCTCGCTTCAGGCATCTTCTCCATGGATTTTGCGATAATGTCGGAGATCGATTTAGGTATATTGAAGAATCGATGATCAAGAGATTCAGGCGTACTAGCAAGATGATGATATACGATATCCAATGCATTTTTAAATTCAAAAGGAAGGCTCCCTGAGAACCACTCATATAACATGACTCCAAGCGAATAGAAATCGGAGCGATAATCCGGAGTCATCTCCGTTCTACCTGTCTGCTCTGGTGATATGTAAGGTAATACCCAATCCGGACGGTCACTAGGCAGTGGTAGTGGACTCTTCTCAGAATCGGTTGTGCACATGCGAATATCGATAAACCTTACTTCAAATGTGTCAGGATTGACAAAGAAATGGAAAGGAGTTAATTCATTTAGAATGATATTCTTACGATGTAATTGCATAAGACTATCGACAGTATTTATAGCAATACGGAGTAGCTCCGAAAGCTCTAACCTATTGGCACGTGTACGCAATACCCAATCGAGAGTTCCTCCCCCGATATCTAGTAAAAGTAGAATAGGCCGCTTCGGCATGATCTCCAGGCTATACACTTCTAGCGTTCCTGTACCATTCAATCTCGTAAGAATGTCATACTCGTATCGAAAAGCATCAATTATAGCGGGTCCAGGATATTCGTCGCACGTCGTCATTGCAATGATACTTATGTTATCTTCTTGACGTAAAAGTCTGTATAACTCTATTTCTCCATTATTGCTTATGATATCTACCGTTTGATATCCTGATAACTCGATCATGACGCCGCACTCCCAATTTCATATATGTATCTACACGCATCGACAAATAATAACAATTATAACATCTGTTTCCGTAAAACCTACACTTAAACTTGATACGATAAATAAAAAAAGGTAGCTCCCACAGAGAATACTCTGCGACAACTACCTTTTTGTTTAACTTTAATTTGCGTTCTTATTAATGATTAAGACGCTTGCCCCAACATACGGAAGATAATAACTGCCGCTTGGGAACGGTTTGCTATAGCCTTAGGTGCAAACTCCTTACCATTTATACTAGTGATAATTCCTACACTAGCCAACTGCGCTACAGCTTCCTGTGCGTATTCGGCAATATTAGACTTATCCGTAAACTTGTTGAGCGCCACATCCTTGTCCGTTGCTTTAAGCGTTTTGCTCAAAGCATTTGCGACTATAATGGCCATTTCTTCGCGGGTAATTTCACGATTTGGTTCAAAATTCCCGTTTCCAGAACCTTTTACAATGCCAAGGTTAACCGCAATTGCGATAGAGTCTGAATACCAGGCATTTTCTTTTACATCCTTAAATGTTTTTACTGATCCAGTGTCTGTCAGCTTCAGAGCACGAACCAACATAGTGACGAACTCTGCCCGAGTCACACTTTTGGTTGGTGCGAATGTGTTCAAGTCCATACCCTTTAAAATCCCTTTTGCCGCCAAAGACTCAATTTCTACCTTAGCCCATGGAACTTGACCTAAATCTTTAAACTGAGGTACAGGCTCCGTTGTAGGTACAGGTACCACAGGAGTTGGTGTTGGTGTTGGTGTTGGTGTTGGTGTTGGTGTTGGTGTTGGTGTTGGACTCGGCGTCGTAGAAGGACTAGATGTCGACGGCGTCGATGGCGAAGGTCCTGAAGTTGCAGGAGGGTTCGTCGTAGACGGAGCCGTCAGATTATTGATTATACGTCCTTCAATTGGAGCCGTGATAGCGCCACCCTTGAATGTCTTCACGATGTAATCATAGAACACATCCAGATCGATAGGTCCAGGAACAGATGTACTAGCATCCATCAAAACTTTGTAATTATCTCCGCCCGCTGCCATGAAGTTGTTAACAACAGCCGTATAACTTTGACTTGGATTAATTAGCTTACCGTCAGCTAATGTAAGGCTAGCAATACGTTCCGTTACAGGAAGATACATATTTGCTGTATACTTCAGACCGGAGATTTGTAGCGTTTTAACATCGACTGTTCCATCCGCTTTTACATTCCATTGCTGCTGCAAGAGTTCCTTAATCTGTGCACCCGTAAGTGTCAGCTTCACCAATGTATTACCAAACGGTTGAATTTTGGCTAAGTCACCGAACGTAACATCACCAGTAGGAAGATCCGCGCGGATGCCACCCGGGTTCATAAAGGCAAAATCCGCAACCCCTTCACCATCACCGAAGTCTGCGCTACGCATCGCATCAGCGATCAAGTTACCAAGAGACGACTCTTTGGTGTATGTATCTGTACGAGTAACGGTACCATCTGTCGTACCTACAGGCTTAGTCAACTCCGGATGTTTTGCCAAATACTTATCGACTAGAGCGACGGTCTCTGGGTCAGGTGTTACACCCTCATGGAAAGTATTAATAACCTCCGCCGACTTCTCCTTAACATCACCTGATATAGGGTCGATAATCAGTTTAATATCTTCGAACGCCGTACCATATGAGTAAGCTTGTACAATTAGTTTACCATTTACAACGCCATTAGCTAGCGCGTGATTATCACCAGCAACGATAACGTCAACAGGAGAATTTGCTGGAAGTGCATTAGCTAGATCTGCCGCTTCTCCAGTTGTGACACCAGTCTTGGTCGTCGCAGGATCATGTGCAAGCACTATGATTGTTTCAACGCCTTGAGCCTGAAGCTCCTTAGCATAACCCTCAACCGCTAGAACTTCTTCCGCAGGAGATAGGAAACGAACACCCACCGTACCTGAAGGAGCTACTTTAGCTGGCGTGGACTTGGTTACTAGACCTATGAATCCAATCTTTACGCCACCCACTTCTTTAATAACATAAGGATCAATAATAGGAGTGCCAGTTGTACTATCTACAGCATTGGCGTTAACATATTTGAAATCCGAGCCAGCGTGGGTAACACTACTATTTTTAGGATCCACTCCACCGTTAAGTTGTGTCATTAATGCCTCTACACCTTGATCAAATTCATGGTTTCCTAACGAACCCACATCGAATTTCATCAGGTTCATCCACTCATGTGTTGGTTCATCACGCTCTAGTGAAGACACAGGAGCCGACGCCCCAACAGAATCACCATTATGGAAGAGTAGTGAATTGGTATATTTTGCACGAGCCTCTTTCAGATAAGTAGCTAGAATCGCCGCTGTTCCTACAGGCATGGATGTTGCGTTGTATGTTACGGTAGAAACCGTATCCAACTGTCCATGGAAATCATTAATTCCAATTAAATGGACCTCAACATCTGTGGCAGATAGGCTAGCAGCCTCTACCTTGTTCCCACCCCAAACTGAACCCATAACAACTCCGCCCAACACTTGCACAGAGAGTAGAGTAGCCACTACTACAGAAGAGACCCTCTTATTCCATTGTAACTTCCAACTCGACATGTATTAATCCTCCCTATCATTTATAAGATCAATGATAGTATATCATACAAGTAGAGTTAAGTATTACTAGATTTAAATAGTCATTATTAATATATATGTTATGTTTAATGTCATATAAAAGGGTATTATGTCAAAATAACACCCGAAATAACATGTAAAGTCATGTAAGTAGCAAAAACAACCTCATCTAGTCCTAATTCTATCCACTCATAGTCCCTATTTCATATTTTCACCAATAGTATTACTATAATTAATTACACTCATTGAAAAAAAGACACCCTGAAGGGTGTCCTCGTTAGTACGGAACTCAGGTTATACGCTGACATTCTCAATTTCAATGATTTTATCAGAGATTGCTATTGTAAGATCCTCAGCTGTTTTTGGTACGAAGCTTTTTAAAATAGTATTGATCATAGGTCCCATAGCACCTTTCGCTGTGATATCAAGGTATCCAGTCATGCTAGTGTTGTTATCGTCAATGACCTTCGCCTCGAAGTAACCGTCCCCGACGAAATTATCTGAAAGCCCTTTCAAGTCAAAGGTCACCTTAGTCGGTTCAATCCAATTCGTAATATCAATTTTCAGCTTAACTGTCTTTTTCATAAAACCAAGATCGCCTTTGAAGCTCCAAGTGGATTGGCGTTCATTTAATATTTCATGTTCGATATATCCTGGTACAAGTGGAGCCCATTTATCCATGTCACTTACGAAATTCCATATATTCTGAATAGGAACTGGAAGTTCCACATGATGTGAACCGTTCGGCATATTAGTCACTCTTCCTTTATTGTTTTATAGTTGTCTTAGATGTCTTTCGGCTCCAATTTACCAACTGCCATTCCTGCAAGATAACCGAATGTCATTGCTGGACCAATCGTTCCGCCCGCGCTAGCATACGTTTGTCCCATGATTCCCATAGCTGCATTACCAGCGGCATACAGACCAGAAATGGTTTGGCCACGAAGGTTGATCACTTGACCATCCGCATTAATTCTAGGTCCACCGCTCGTGCCAAGTGCACCGAAATAGATTGGTAATGCGTAGAAAGGTCCCTTTTCGATTGGTCCAATATTAGCAGCGGCATTTCCACCTCCGCCATTTAGATTCTCAAAGAAGGTTTCTCCACGGTGGAAATCGGGATCGATACCCTTCTTGGAATTCTCATTCCAACGTTGTACCGTTGCTTCAAGACCATCAGCATCTACACCAATTTTCTCAGCCAAGTCTCTAATGTTATCAGCTTGATCGACCCACTCTGGCGTATCTTCTCCTGGCATCATCGTAATAATCATTGTGCTATCCTTTAATTGTTGGTCAAAGATCATCCATACTGGAGGTTCATTCGGCCACTCAAGCGCTACAGGGTCATATTGATAAAATGCTTTAGGCATATCGTTATATGTCGTTCCCTCATGGACAAAACGTTTGCCATGACGGTTAACTACAATACTGTTTGGACCATTACGTCCACCGCCGAGTTGGTTCATGACGTGATCTTCATATTCAAAAGTAGGATCTTGCATCGCTGGATACCACCAAGCTTCACTCATATTTCCAAGAGCTGCGCCTGCCTCCATCGCCATGATCAAGCCATCTCCATCATTACCTGGAGGTGACATCGGATGTGTAATTTCACCCTTTAAGAACGTCTTAGCAAGTTCCTGATTCCATTCAAATCCACCGGAAGCAAGAACGACCCCTTTGCGTGCACCGATATACAACTTCTCACCATTTTGCTCGGCAACAAGTCCAATGACTTCGCCATCATCATTAAGTACCAATTCTTTACCTGGTGTTTCTACCAACGTTTCGATTCCACGATCTAGAATAGCTTTGAACATAGAAGCAATCAACGAGCGACCCATCGTTACAATGTTATTCTCCATACGCTCTGCTACTTTAGCAAAATCGACTCCGCCAATTGCGCCACCCTCTTCAAGTGTTAGCGGTGGAAATATAGGATTCTGACGAATCTTATCTCCCCATTCATTAATTTGAGTCATATCAAAAGGAACTGGATCAAGGGAACGACCATTCTTAGCTCCTGGAAGATTACCGTAATAAGAAGGATAGGACAACGGAACAGCAAATCTCAATGGTGTATTCTCATGAAGATAATCAATCATTTTATGTCCATTATCAACAAAGACTTCGAGAAGTGATGAATCTGGCTCTTTACCCCCAGTCAGACGGCGGATATAGGTGAGTGCATCCTCACGAGTATCTCCGATTCCCGCTTCTTGCATATAACGGTTCATCGGAATCCATGGAATCCCTCCGGAGAATGCAGTTGTTCCCCCAATCTGGGACATTTTTTCTAGAATTAACACTTTTGCACCTTGGTCATGAGCCGTAATCGCAGCTACTAACGCCGCACCCCCGGTTCCCATAACAACAACATCCACTTCGCGATCCCACTGAGCAGGTTTTTTAGCTGGCACTGTCGCATCTCCATTCTGATTGTATTTTTTGTTACCTACTGACTAGCTCCATACCCCTCAAAAAGTAAGCGCTGTCATAGAACTATAAAAAAATATTTTATCTCTTCTTCGTTCCATGATCATTCCATTTATATACAAATGATATAGTGTCTATCACTGTGATATTTATCATATCAAATTGTCACAAAAACTTCAATTGTTGTTTCAAAAATAATAGAACGATATAATACGAGGAACAGAAAACCCTATGAACTGAGAGGCTAACCTCATGAATCCAAAAAAAAGATATGAGAACGAACTCCTAAGTAGCAAACAAAACCGGACACTCGTCATTCTTGAAGCAGCTGAACATGTGTTTACACATAAAGGTATTGAGAAAACCACCATGCAGGATATTGCAACCAAGGCTAGCCTCGGAGTAGCCACCGTATTTCGATTTTTTCCAAGAAAAGATAAGTTGGTCGTTGCGGTCGCTACAAGAAACCTAGAAACAGTCCTTCACACATACCAATCGATCGCTGCTCTACCTTTATCCTGTCTTCAGAAGTTGGAGTTGCTATTCGAAAGCTCTATTTCAACGCTAGATCAGCACGACAGTTCGAATGTAAAAATGTTAGAGAATTTCGATAGTTATGCCGCTCACTACAAAGATCCCCTGGAAGATATCGACACATTCAATGCCGTCTATCGGGAAATTTCTAAGGTATTCTCGACTATTACCGAACAAGGTGTTCGCGACGGATCGATTCGATCCGATATATCGATAGAGAAGACGCTAACTACGATCATCCACACATTCTTCACTTTTACTAGAAAGCTATCTTTACAGCAAAACATTCTTATGGTCGAACTCGACTTAGCTCCCCAAGAGGAACTCTCCGTTCTTAAATCTCTATTTATTAATTATTTGAAAAAGTAATTATAGAAACCATAGTCTAATTTCGATATCAGAAATAAAAAAGTCCCGCTCAGTGGCGAATTCTCATTCAGTTTGAATGGAAATTCGCCTTTAACTATTTAGGTTCTTATTTCCCCTCTACGTGAATCAAAAAAACAAATCTAGACATTCTAAAATCATATGACCTAGAGAGGTACGTGATTTAGTGAGAAAACGAATGATTCAGGTGCTTACATTGGGATTAAGCTGTATTATTATTCTCTCTGCTTGCTCGTCAAACAATGAAATACGCCCACATTCCGCCAATGACCACAAATCGAAAATAGTTACAGAAGAACAAACCAATGACCCCGATCTATATTTCGGAGATTTAGGTGTTGAGCAACTACCTAATGCTCACCGCATACGGAATTTAACTGCTGATCCGAGTAAAAAGGTATTACTAGATCCAAATGGATTTCCACTCATCAAGCAACACCCTACCCCTTCCATTCATCCGAGCCATAAGAATTTTGTGAAGAAGCTTATTACGACCGCTGAATCTTTTATAGGAACCCCCTATTTATATGGTTCTGATCGAACTGAGCCTTCTACATTCGACTGTTCCGACTATACACGGTGGGTGTTTATGACTTCATTAGAGATGGATTTACCGTGGGATTCGAGGAGTCAAGCTGCATACGTTAAAGCCTTTTCCAAGAAAAAATATACTTCACTGAAAGAAGCCAAACGTGGGGATTTGTTATTCTTCTCTAGCTATAGAGGAAACAACGCATCTGACTATGAAAATTTACAGCCATCCGATAGGATCATTACCCATGTAGGTATTTATATGGGTAATGGAAAGATCATTCATTCACCTTCCAAAAACAGCGGCGGGGTCCATATTGGCGAATTGACGTGGCGGCAGTTAAATCACCGCTTCGTCTTGGGAGGAAATATTCATGATTAACTAAAAGAACCTCACATGGAGGACAGCAAAAATCCACAACCTGTTGCGGTTGTGGGTTCATTGCTGAAATTACCAATTTAAATTTTGTTTTTGTACTTCGGCAACAGCTGGATTTTTAATAAGCAATCCACCATCCGCACTAATGACTTGACCTGTAATAAATGTAGATTCATCACTACCTAGAAACACAGCTAAATTAGCAATATCTACAGGATTACCAATACGTGGTGTACATTTTAAATCTGTATAGATATCTATTAATTTTTTTAATGACTCTGGCGCATTTTCTACCATCGTATCGCTTAGTACCATACCTGGTGCAATTGCATTGCATATTGAACCGCCGTTGACTTCGTTAATGATATAACCCCTGCTTTTGCAGCTGCGTACGCGGATTTTCCAAGTTCACCAACCAATCCTCCCATTGAAGTAGTATTAATGATCGAGCCTCCACCATTTTCAAGCATGACTGGAATCGCATATTTTGTTCCTAAAAGAACCGATTTTAGATTAAATCGCATCGTTTCATTCCATTCGAACAAATCCATTCCCACTACATCTACATCACCTTTAAAATTAAGACGAGCGGCATTATTGTGAAGAATGTCTAAGCGACCAAATTCATTCTTAGCTGCTAAAACCATTTCTTCTATTTGTTCAGGTATACCAATATCAACGTATTGTGCAAGTGCTATTCCATCCATAGCTTCAATCTCTGCAACAACTCGCTTTGCACTCTCAATGTTAATATCAGCAACAACGACTTTAGCTCCTTCTTTTGCAAACAACTTAGCTGTCGCTTCCCCCATTCCAGAGGCTGCTCCTGTTACGATTGCTACCTTATTCTCTAAACGACCCATATTAATTCCTCCCATTGACTATTTATTAACATAAAACAATATGTATAGCATACCAACTAATTTACAAGTGTAAACTTGTTAACAAAAATATTTTAAAGTTACAATCATTACCGATGCTGCGGTAGATAACATTATCTCCATTGGTGGCGAGGTGAATACCACTTGTGGGTAGCCGAAGATGCCGTTCACGGTGTCTTGTACTTAGCTAGTGACAAGTTCAATTTGTAACTGCAGCTAAAGTTAGGTATCGATGACGGTTGGACAACCCTTTAAAAACAAAAAAAATTCCTTGATGATACGAAAAAATTTCGTAATTGTATCATTAAGGAATTTCTTATTTTTCTAATTTAAACAATCGTTGAATTTCGTCCGTGAATGGACCCTTTAATGATATTCGTAGTAATAACATAGTCATTTCTTCGGCAGAAAATTTATAGTTATTCTGTATCCACCATAAAATACTCTCAAAATAAGCCCCCACTGCATAATTAATTGCAAATTCCAATGGTATGCTTACCTTATCTTCTTCCGAATTTGCAATACGAAGTCCATCCTCAATGTAATTTTTTAATATGCTCTTTAATTCATTAATGAAATCAGAGTCTGGACTGAAAAGAAGAAATGAATGGTAAAATATATCATTATCTGAAATATGTTGAAATAAATTCACCATATTAATCGGTAAATTTTTAAGTCTAACATCTTCCACTCTCATCTGTTCTTTAATCACTAACATTTGATTTAACTCAAGTAACATTTCCTTATATATAGCTGTTCTCAAAGAATAGACATCATTATAAAGCTTATAAAAGGTAGGCCTTGTCAGCCTGCTTTATCACATATTTCTTTAATTGAAAGAGTTGAATTCGTAGCCATTATTAGTGCTAAATACGCTTCATGAAGCTTCTTTTTAGAACGTATTTGTCTTGGATCAAGCTTATCACTCAAAGCGCTATCCTCCTATAATCTAACGCAAATACTTTTACTGTATTATATCATTCAACAATCATTTTATTATACACTCTATAATTTATATCAACTAACTTCCCCATAAAACAACCTCCACAAAGATGGCGACAATTGGTTGTTGCACTGCAAGGCAAACCTTCTTCTCATCATCGCTCTCTCCATACTCTTATTCGTATGCATCCCTTACATTTACGCAAAAGAAAAGCTGTCGAGAGATTATTCTCGACAGCTTTTCTCCATGATTACATGAAATCAAAGTACTTTATTGGATTGTAGATAAAAGAGATCCTCTAAAGCTCTCTATAGACTGGCTGCATCATCCCTTGAGTAGGTTGATTCTCTTCGTACTCATAATATTGCGACTGAACCGTCGCATGTGATTGCGTCTCCACGGGTACGGACGACTGCTGATAGGGCTCATCCACATACATGATTCTGCGCTGAATTTGCATAAGCCCATTCACGACGCGAAGCGCGATCCAGAAAAGCACAAGACCAACGCCTACATACAGCATATATTGCTGATTATAGGTCCAATCGATATGAAAATAACTAAACAAGGTATTTTCTAAAATATCAAGCTTCATCTCATTCATCAAAATGATATGTACGACTGGAAGAGCAATAAATCCTAGCCCTAATGATATCGCCGTTACCATAATAATAAAGAATACAATACCTGTTACAAATCTTAGTAATACAAGCATCAGATTTCGAATGAATAGCTCACCATCAAAACCTCTCACCATTTGCATCAACCAGTTTCGTCCTGTTTCGGACTGTTGATTGTTGGATGAAACAGGAGGAGTAGGTAAACGTAAAATTTGCCTTATCATGCTTTGTTCAAAGCTTATAATCCCATTCAACAGCTTAGCTACTCCAAAAAAAAGTGGTATTCCAATAAAAATTGGAGCTAATCCGATTGATAGTGCAATTCCCGTTATCGCTACTGTAAAATAGATAATCCCTAATGGGAGAGATAACAATAAATAGAGGATGGCTGCATAGGTTTTTGGATTAAAAAGTACCCAATGCACCTTCCCTGTCGGTGTATTTGCAGTAGCACCTATTGCCTTCATATTCAAACACTCCTTTGGCTTCATAAGTCACGCTTTCCGATATAAATTCATTATATCCGTCTTATTTGCCTGACATAACCGTCCTAAGGGGGGGGCTTAACCTAGACTTTAGACTAGGACTTGCCATGTCTAAATGAACTTATGTGTATTGGAAATTGTATTATAGCGGAAAAGAGGTCTGAATTATGAGGATTCGGACTATTCATATGATAGGAGGTTTTCAAGTGCAATTAACACATATCAATTGCTAATTATACCAAATTTGTTTCTAAGGAGGCTATTAACATGCGGAAGAAATGGCTCACAGCTGGAGCCACTGCTATTTTATTAATGAGTACCAGTGCTGGTGTGTATGCGGGGTCAAATTTGCAGCAGATTAAAGCATTTTTGAATCCAACCATGAAGTTTCAGGTGAATGGAGAACCGTTTCAACCACTGAACGATAAAGGTGCAGTTATGGCACCCATCTCATATAACGGAAGTACATATCTTCCAGTACGTGCCATGTCGAAGGCACTCGGCGTTGCAATCGAATATGATAATACAACCAATACTATCTTTCTTGGTGAAAAAGGGGTAGGGGTCTCGATTGCTGAAGGTTTTGACGCCGATTATCGGACTAAGGATCCCCAGTTAACGAGTTATAATGGTAAAGACTATAAAGATGTTTTCTTCAATAACGCCAGTGGCAACCGCTCAAGCGGATTCATGCTCTATCCTAAGGGAAAATATCAAAAATTGTACCTTCAAGTCGCAGCAGTGGGCAAAGATATTGAGAATTTCTCCGTTCAAGATACTAAGACGGATGCTAAACTTGAAATCGATACTATTGATATGGCGGAAGGACTAAAAACGTTCGAGATTGACATTAGTGGCGTGGAAAGTCTTTTTATACATTCAGATCTTAAGGAAGGTGGGAGCATATTCGTCCCATTAACGACCTCCTACTATAAATAAGAAATGAAGCCTCACCCCAATCGGGGCGGGGCTTTCATAAAGGAGTCGACAGGGATTATCCCCTCAAACTAGCTGCGAAAAGATTGCCTTCTCATCCACATCGTTGCAACCCACTTTTCTCCTTTGATCACGGGTGTACCTGCATGCAGTGTGAGGTCGTTTAATTCCTGATCACTGTAGAAATATTCGAAGTAGACCGCCATACCTTTGCTAGGAAAAATAGATAAATGCAGCTTAGGGAATGTTGTTTCTCCACCTTCCTCCACATCATTCAAATACATCACGATCGTACTAATTCGATTGTTGGCGGCACCTGCTCGACTTGTTTCTGCGAAGAAATCAAAATGAGGTTGATACTCTTGGCCAGGGGTATATTGCAGAACTTGCAAGCCATCGCCATTCTTAATAGGGATATTCATAATTTGAGAGAGTCGCTGCTCGATTCTTGTAACCATCTCATTCTCTTCACAAAATACACCACTGCTCGTTCTAATTGAATTGACCTCATGATCTTGGCCTATTTTTGAACGCTGCAATTGTTCACTAGAATGCTTTATTAGCTCATCGCATTCCTCATCGCTAAGCACATTTCCTAATACGACAACCAGAGGCTCCTCATACTTGGCAATCATTCGAATCTCTCGATCTTCGGTCTTGATTGTATTTCCAGCATGATCAAATATCGTCCGTTCCTTCTCTGTCGTATTCCCTATCATTCTTATGCAGCCCCTATAGTATGACGTCCATCACGGAACAACATACCATTAACTGGAATAATTAGCTCTAATAACTTTTCAAACAGAGTATACAATTAACATGCCTCATATTTCGCGGAGTAGAAGACCACTTCCTGTCTCGTCACCCACGCAACGATTTCTTCAAGAAATGATTTAGTTTCTCTGTACACAACAGCATCGCGATGGCAAACATGATAATAAACCACGGAAAGATACTAATGTTTATATTGGTTGCAAGCAAACCAAGAAAGGGAGGGATTAGTGTACTTCCCGTATAAGCAGCTGCCATTTGAAAACCCATAATGGACTGCGCCTTTTTTTTCCCAAATCGGGCAGGGGTCTCATGTAGCATACAAGGAAATATGGGTGCTAACCCCAATCCTACAACTGTAAATCCTATAAGCGAGAGGATCGGTGGAAATGGTAATACAAGCAATAATGTTCCGAATAAAGCGATCAGCTGACCATACCTAATTAGCATTCGACTACTCATTTTAAACGTAATAAATCCAGTAATCATTCGCCCAACGGTGATGCCTATATAGAACCATGAGACCCATTGTGCTGCCGTTGCTGCGGATAAATCTTTTATATTTACAAGAAAGCTACTGCCCCATAACCCCATACTTGCCTCGATTCCACAATAGAATAAGAAGGTTAGCATCGCTAATTTGACTCCTTTTATATTCCACGGCTTCTTATTCTCAGCAATGGGATCTAACTCCTGATTACCCGACTCATGTTCATCTTCCGTATTCATGACGTGACTACGGTTTGCAACTCGATCCCACAGAGGAAGCGTAACGAATAGAATAACTACTAGAATAAGTTGAATAACCGCAACGATGAGATATCCTTGTCTCCACTGATTGGTGCCTGAAATAGACGAAGCCATAATCATCGGACCCAGTGTAGCACCTACTCCCCAAAAACAGTGCAGCCAACTCATATGATGTGCTTTGTAATGAATAGCCACGTAATTATTTAATCCTGCGTCTACAGACCCAGCGCCTATTCCGAGTGGAATCGCAAAAATAACCAACCAAATAAGTGAAGGAGACCATGTAAAACCAAATAGCGCTGCTGCTGTCATGATACAACTCACAAGTGTCACTTTCCCCGTACCAAAACGATGGAGCACGGTACCACTTATCAAGCTTGATACAATCGTACAACCTGCAATAACCATTGAAATAATTCCTGCAGTTCCTAGTGATGCATTCAGATCCATACTCATCACAGGCCATGCTGATCCTAGCAATGAATCAGGTAGCCCCAAACTAATAAACGCTAAGTAAATAATAATCAAAAAGAACGTTGCCATCTTTGTATGTACTCCTTAGTGTTGATGTACTTATTAAACTCATTTAATAAGTTATTACGATAATAGCAGGAATAGGTTTTACTGACAAGTTAAAATGTGAATACTATTGATCCTTATTCATAACAAAAAGCCCCCATTTTGTGAAAAATGAGGGCTCGCTATTTCTAGCTTATTAGCTTCGGATTAAATAATCGAAAGCACCTAACGCCGCAGTAGCACCAGATCCCATAGAAATGATGATCTGCTTATAAGCACTATTCGTACAATCTCCTGCAGCAAATACTCCAGGTATGTTTGTAGCACCGTGACTGTTTACAACAATCTCACCCATGCGAGTTCGTTCAACCATGTCACCTAACCAATCGGTATTAGGTACAAGACCGATCTGTACAAACACACCCTGCAATTCAATATGCTTGATTGCTCCTGTATCACGTTCTTCATAAGAAATACCGTTAACTTTATCAGTTCCAGTCACTTCTTTTGTCATAACGTTTTTCAGTACAGTAACATTAGGCAGACTGTAAAGGCGATCTTGTAACACAGCATCAGCTTTTAGTTCTGGTGCAAATTCAAGAACTGTCACATGTTTCACAATTCCTGCAAGATCAATTGCAGCTTCAATACCTGAATTACCGCCACCAACAACGGCAACATCTTTTCCTATGAATAAAGGACCGTCACAATGGGGGCAATAAGCCACACCTTTGTTCTTGAACTCTGTTTCACCAGGAACACCCATATTGCGCCAACGTGCACCTGTTGATAGGATAACTGCCTTACTCTTCAGAATCGCACCATTCTCGAGTTCAACTTCGATTAGATCCTTCTTCTCAAGACGTTTTGCACGCTGTAGATTCATTATATCGATGCCATATTCTTTAACCTGCTCTTCAATGCTAGCCACGAGCTTAGGACCCTCAGTATATTTAACACTGATAAAGTTCTCAATACCCACAGTATCATTGACCTGACCGCCAAAGCGTTCAGCAACAATACCTGTGCGAATTCCTTTACGTGCTGCATAAATTGCTGCACTTGCACCTGATGGACCGCCACCAACAACAAGTACGTCAAAAGGTTCTTTATTGTCAAACTCTGACGCGTCAGGACCATTACCCATTTTGGCAAGAATCTCTTCTACGGTCATACGACCGCTTTCGAAGAATTCACCGTTAAGGTAAACACTTGGTACAGACATAATTTCCTTGCGTTCTACCTCTTCTTTGAAGGCTCCACCATCAATCATCGTATGAGAAATACCAGGATTAAGGATGGACATCAAGTTCAGGGCTTGTACAACATCAGGACAATTATGACAGCTTAAGCTGATATAAGTTTCAAACGTATATTCACCACGAATGTTCTTGATCTGATCAATAACATTCTGTTCAACCTTAGGAGCTCGTCCACTAACTTGTAATAGAGCGAGTACTAATGAAGTAAATTCATGGCCTAATGGTGTTCCAGCAAAAGTTACGCCTGTTTCTTCACCCACACGATTTACGCTAAAGCTTGGCGTTCTAGGTAATTGTGTGTTTTCCACAGTGATCATGGAAGACATGGTAGCGAGTTCATCGATCAGTGACAACATTTCTTCAGATGCCTCATCATCGCCTGCGCTAACCCTTAACACGATATTACCTTCCAAGAGCTGGAGGTATTGTTCTAGTTGGGACTTTATTTCTGGATCTAGTCTCATCTTCTACACCTACCTTAAATTTTACCTACAAGATCAAGACTTGGTTTAAGTGTTGCAGCACCTTCAGACCATTTCGCTGGGCAAACTTCACCTGGATGGTTACGTACATACTGCGCAGCTTTGATTTTGTTAACAAGAGCACTAGCATCACGACCAATGCCTCCTGCATTAATCTCAACCGTTTGGATAACGCCGTCTGGATCAATAATGAATGTACCACGATCAGCTAGACCATCAGCTTCGATCAATACATCAAAGTTACGAGAAACAACATGGGAAGGATCACCGATCATAATGTATTTAACTTTACCAATAGCATCAGAACTTGCATGCCATGCTTTATGTGTGAAATGAGTATCTGTTGATACGGAATACACTTCAACACCAAGACCTTTTAAAGTTTCATATTGGTTCTGTAGATCTTCTAGTTCTGTAGGGCATACGAATGTAAAGTCAGCTGGGTAAAAGCACACTACACTCCATTTACCTTTGAAATTTTCCTCTGTAACATCAATAAATTTACCGTCTTGAAATGCAGATGCTGTGAATGGTAGTACTTCTGTTCCGATAAGTGACATATTTATAATCTCCTTTTAAGTTGTATTAGTATTAATATAGTATATTCAAGCCTTAAAACAACTAACTGTGAATATACTTTATAATCATTATTATTAACTAAATAATATAATCCGTCAAGTTAGTTTAGAATAATTATAATTAACATTTTGTGAACTCTCTAAACTACGCTCTAAATTACATGTTAATTTCATTACACATTATGCTTCGAATTGAACCAGAGTATTCACTTCCTCAAGATGATGATGGAGTGATCTCTCTTATAGAGTGACAAAATCCTGAACCTTTAAAATAGACGCATAATATTCCTATTAATTACAAATATACTATAAAACTAAATAAATATCTAAAGGTATCTTAAAATATTTCCCCTATTTCAAGCTGGCTAGCTTCTCCATAAAGTCTGCCACGATTTCCAACGACGCTACGTCGAAGCTTGTTAACAATCCCATCGCTTTCTTATCCTGCTCTTGGTGGAATAACCGATGCAGTTCGGCCAATTCGGCACCGAGCGGACTCACGGAGAAGTAAATCTCTTTCAGGTTGTCCGGCAGTTGTTTCTTCTGAATCAGGCCCTGATCCAACAATTTACGGGTGATTTTCGAGACGGCGCCTTTTGTTAACTCCATATCGCGGGCAATATCAGCCCCTATAATGCCTTCATGCGTATTGATGACGTCCAAAACATGGAGACTTGAGACAGATAGGCTGGGCAGCATCTTTTTTAGCCGGTCGTCAGAAATACGGTCCATGAGCCACAGTCGATCCTGGTCCTCGTCGGCTTCGCTAATGAGGATCCGGTAGATTGATTTTTCGATGCGGTTTTTGAGCTGAAGTAAATCATCATTCATATCTTCTGCCATAAGGGAAGCCTACCTTTTTTTATTTTAATTATATCATAGTTTCCATGGAAACTATTTGACACAATATCTTTTTCTTGGTAATATGGTTTCCATGGAAACCATAAGGTGAAACGGGGTCTTCCTATAGCTTCAGCAGAAACTATCTATTGGGAGGGAATTTTAATGAATGAGGTTATTCAACTGATCCGCGAACATCGCTCCATCCGTAAGTTTCAAAATATTCCGTTGACTGGCGAGCAAATCGAAGCCATTGTCGATGCAGCGCAGATGGCACCAACCTCGGCGCATATGCAGCCGTTCACAATCATCGGCATTACTGATCAGGAACTGCTGAAGAATATCGCAGTGCATTCGAAAAATCCCTCAATTGGGGAATGCGGGTACTTTTTTATTTTTTGCACCGATCTACATCGGATGATGCTAGCCGCCAGCCCGGAACAACAAGAGAAAATGAGTCATACCCTGAGCTTCTCGTATTTTTATCAAACCGCTGTACTGAGTGCCTCGCTTGCTCTGCAAAATGCCAATTTGGCTGCCCAATCAATGGGGCTCGGAGCCGTAATTATCGGTGGAATAAACGAAACCTTGCCTGCCCTCGACAAATGGCTTGACCTGCCGAACCTCGTCATTCCTTTGGTCGGTCTTGCAGTAGGGATTCCCGATGAATTCCCTGAGCAAAAGCCACGGTTGCCCCAGTCTGCCGTATTTTTTGAAAACCAGTATGATCACGATCTTAAAGCAAAGGTCGAAAGCTATGACCGGGAAATCGAGGAATACTATGGCGCACGAACGAATAACAAACAGAAGGCAAGCTGGTCCGGCAAATTTATTGCCATGCTAGAAAAAGATTTGCCGTTGGGCGGATATACCGAATACGTAAAAAGTAAAGGTTTTGATTTGAAGTAGTGAGGATTGTCTATATAAGGCATGTTGACCTTTTCTTATAGTCTCTTATCCCTAAAATGAAAAATCCACAACCGGATTTGGTTGTGGATTTAAAAATGGAGGCGAGGAGCTTGGCTGTACAAGATCACCATACGCTGTAGTTATTTTAAACAAATTCAGCTTGTTGAAGTAATCGCTGAATGATTGCTGCAGCTTGACGAGCCCAAGAGGCCAATTGTTCACTATCTGCGAAATTGCTGACTAACTCTTGCTGCTTCGTACCGTCTATCTCCTTATTCAACTCCACAAGCTTCATTGCCCTAGATAGAATAACCATCGCTTCCTGTCTAGTTATCTTCTCATTAGGGCTGAAGGAACCATCGTTATATCCATCGACCAAACCATAAGAAAACCCGATCTGAACGGATTGATGATACCAGGCTTTCTCCTCTATATCATTGAAATGAAATGTCTTGTTTGCTGAGCTTAAGCCTAATGATCTAGTAATAATCGCTATATACTCTGCGCGTGTAATATCACTATCCGGTATAAACTGTTGCTCGTCTGCTCCATTAATAATAATTGTATTACCCACAGGGATAGATCCTACACGTATTACGACGGGAGTTAAGCTCATGTCGGATGGTACAAGCGCCTTTCCACAAAAGTATCGAATTGATTTAATTCTATTTCCTTGTTTCCATATAACCCCTTTATAGAAAAACTAATCGGCGGAACGACAAATGAAACCTGCCCATGACCCAAATTCTCAAATCCCGATATAGGAAGATTAATTATTTGCACCTTGATCTTCATGTCCTTTAAAGGAATATCGGTTCCTAGTTGATTACGCCATTTATTAACGCTAACTTGATCCAAGGGAAGAGTATACACTACCGTTTCCGTAATCACTTGAATGATTGCATTGTTGTTCTCCAAGATTTGTAGGAGTTCAGAGTTCATCTCCCAATTGACGGTTTCAGAATGGTTACGAACCGTAATCGTAATAATCGGTTTGTTGTCCGATTTATTCAGCATCGCTTGAAGTTGAGCTTCTTCCAAGAAGACCGTTGTTACCTTTTTTCCTTCGACCATTTTAACATCAACTTTTGCTACCTCCGACTTCCCCCCTGTACTAATAATGACAGCATCAACACTAGGAAGAATTTCTGTGCTCCCCTCACTTACAGAACCACCGCTGCTAGAACCACCCCCGTTAGAACCCCCGCCGCTAACACCCGAGCTTTCTTGATAGGTAATTGAAGCCAAGTTTGACGTACTAATATTACCTACTGCGTCTTGGAATTGGACGTAAAGTTTCTTTAATCCCGCTTCACCCGTAAAACGCCATTTTTTCTCAGATGATATGGCCTCCCAACTCAACCACGTCACACTATCTTCGGAGAAACGCATTTCAGTCACGCCACTACCTGCACCATCTGAAGAAGTTAAAGTTACTGCCACTGACTTGCTGCTTGTCGTGGTTTCACCCTTGTCTATAGCGATTGTTCCTGTAGGAATCGTTTGATCCAGCTTAATAACGTCATTAATGGTTCCACTCACATTGCCAACCTTGTCTTTAAACTGTACATAAACCGTCTTCTCCGCGTCCCCCGTTACAAGGCTCCAAGCCTTTGTTATAACTGATGGTTCCCAGTTTCCCCAATCACTTCCGTTGTTAGAAAAGCGCATCTCCGCTATTCCGCTACCATTGTTTCCGTCGTTACTAGTCAGAGTGAGTGTAACGTCCGTCACATTTGTCCATTCTGCACCTGCTTGGATACTTACCGTACCCTCTGGGGCAGTTACATCAATTTGAAATTTAATGGTTGTCGCGTTACTCGCTGCATCCGTTACAACAAGTGTGTAATCCCCCTCCAGTATGATCTCCGTACCGCTGACAAAGGTTGTTCCATTCAGCTTCGCCGTTCCTTTCATAAATATAGGAGTTACTGACTTATAGACTTCACCCTCCGTTACTCCCGTAACCGTTGGTCCGACATTATTAACCTCAAAATTAACCGTCGTCACATTACCTGCCTGATCCGTGACAACTAGCGTATAAATACCATCTTGTGTAACTTCTGTCCCGCTTGTAAAGGCCGCCCCATTCAACGTTGCGGTTCCTTCGTTAAAAACTACCGTCTTACTTAACTTGTAAACTCCTCCATCTGCTACTCCCGTTACAACTGGAGCTACCGTGTCAATCATGAAGCTTACGGTCGTTACATTTCCTACAGCATCCGTTACGACCAGAGTATAATTGCCATCCTGATCAATATCCGTACCATTAGCAAATGCCACACCGTTCAGCGTAGCCGTTCCATCGTTGAAGCCCACAGATACTTTTGTTTTATAGAATCCACCGTTGCTAACTCCCATCACCATCGGTCCTGTCTTATCAATCACGAAGCTAATAATTGCTTTATTGCCTGCATCATCTGTTACGACTAGAGTATACACACCTTCTAGTGTAACTTGTGTATTATTCACAAAAACTGCTCCGTTTAAGGTCGCTGTCCCTTCGTTAAAGGTAATCGTTTTGCTCGTGTTGTATATTTCGCCATTGTATACTCCCACCACTATAGGTAACGCCGTATCAATACGGAAGCTCACCGTAGCACTATTACCTGCTGGATCGGTGACGATTAACGTATATGCTCCATCCTGCGTAATATCTGTACCGCTGGAATAAGGGCTCCCATTAAGCAATCCGCTGCCTTCGTTAAAAAGAGGGGTAACTGTGCTGTTATATGCTTTGCCATTGACTACATTCGTAATAACAGGTGCGGTTATATCTACTGCAATCGTACTGCTAATAACAGAACTGCTCGAATTTTCGACTTTATCTCTATATTGTACATATACGGTCTGAGCTCCCTCGCCAGCTGGAAGGACCCATGACCTCCCGTTCAGGTCAGCGATACTGAACCAACTGGTCTGCCAACTGCCGTTAATATTAGAAAGGCGTGCCTGCTCAACTCCTGAGCCGCTTCCATCCGTATAGGTTCCTTTCAAAGTGACCGTGTGTGATTTCGACCATGAGGCACCATCATTAATGATCAGTGTACCTGTTGGTGCTGTTTGATCCAATAGAATGGTTTGAGAAGAATTGGTTGAGATCCCATTGTTGTAATCCCTAAGCTGCATATAGATGGTCTTCGATCCATCTCCTCCAGTTAGACTAAATGTTGCTGTATTGCAGCCAAGAAGCCGCTGACAAGTTAGCAACGCTATCCGCAAATCTCATATGGGTAACACTATCCCCTGCATCAGGATCTGATCCTATTACGGATAAATTAACTGTGCTTATGTTTGTCGCTACTCCCTCCGAAATCATAAAAGAACCCACAGGGGGAGTATTAACCGGTCCAGTCTCATAAGTAACGACTAGCTTCGGACGGTATGCAGCATTCTCATGAGTCTCTAAGGAGTGAATGGAGAACCAGCCGCTGTCAGCGTCTGCCTCATTCCCATTGAGTAAGAAGGTGATTTTACGATCCGTGACATCTGTGAAAGCATCTACAGCACTTTTCACATTAAAAGTAATGGATTGATTCTCAAGATAAGTACCCATAGGCACTTCATCAGTACTCTTCGCAATGAATTTATCTGCATAAGGACTACTCGTATCTAAAGATGGAAAGGTTACATAATTCAAATCATTCGTCGCAGATCTTCTGGCTTCCATATACAAAGTATGGTTAGGATTTCTGATAACAGTAGCAACAGTCAAGACCAACTCTGCTGATACAACATTCCCTTCGGGCACACCCAAATCAAACGTTATGCCAGCCCTCTGCCGAACATTCCCGTATTGGTCATTAATCCTGCCAATACCAAGAAAGCCATTCCCATCATTATCATGAATGCCGTCATACTGAATATGACCGTTTAACTCCATCGTATCCTTCGTAGCTGTAAAGGTCTTTGTAACTGTCCCCACTGCCGCCTCAACTCTTAGTATCAACCCGGGTGTGATTGTCGTGAATACAATAACAATAATCATTAATAGAACTAGAATTTTTTCTTTCATGATTACTCTCCTTTTCATCAAAAAAAATATCAATATAATATAATTCATTTCACACTTGGCGATGAACTTCACTTATACGTGTCTATCTAAACTTATACATGAAAAGCGTATACGTACTGTCCCATCTTTATATGTAATCAATCTATTATATATTTACAGCATTTTAGAAAATAGTGACTGCTGTCATCAATATTGTCACATGACAAATTTGTATATTTATCCAAATACGAGGATATGGATGTGCCCAATTCTTGTCTCGCACCTCCTCCATACAACGAAAAAAAGGACACCTTTTGGGTATCCTTATAGCCAATAAAAAGAACGCCACATTTAAGGCGCCCGTCTACAATTCACTCCCTAAACAAGAAAAAACCCGCTAGATCAGCGGGTCTTTCAAATGGAGGCGAGGGGAGTCGAACCCCTGTCCGAAAATATCGACACATAAGATTCTACGGGTGTAGTCACAGTTTTGATGTCACCCGAGTATCGCCCCGTAACCGGCTATACGTTGGGTCAGCCTGATTATCTTCTTCAGCTCACCGCAGGCGGAGATGAGACAGCGTATTCCACTATTTGTTAGCCCCTAGTCTAGTCACATGGACGATGCTAGGTAGGAGCACGCTAACAGGTTATTAAGCTGCTAATGCGTAGTTGTTTTGTGTTTTGCCATTTAATAGGCTTTAGCGTTGATAAAGCGGACGCGTCCCCACTACCCGCTACTCATGCTCAAACTATCCCCGTCGAATCCATAAACGCCCCCTTAATATAAAGGGCTTCTAGGATAGAATCTTGAGTAGTCAAGACATGATGTTCTATTCAGTATCCTTTTCCTCCATGAAAAAGGACAACTAGAAGGTAATCAATCAACAAGATCAAGTGATCTCGTATAACTAAGTATATCACATATGGCATACATTATGAAACTTAGTTCAAGGAAATATAGGTCAAGATTGCCAGACATGTGAGCCTAAAGAAACTTCAGCCGTTTACCATCCTGCATCAAACCGTTATCGTGCAATCTTTTGCTTCTCTCGTAAAGCACGTTGAATATCACGCTGTGCATCACGTTTAGCAGCAGTATCTCTTTTATCGTATTGTTTCTTCCCTCGACCTAGACCAATAAGTAGCTTTGCATAGCCATTCTTAATATAGATCTTAAGTGGAACAACCGTGTAACCTTCTTGCTTCAACAACCCGACTAACTTCTTAATCTGTACTTTATGCATAAGAAGTTTACGTGTTCGCGTTGGATCCGTCGGATTACTCCGATTCCCTTGTTCAAAAGGGCTGATGTGCATATTATGAATATGAATCTCACCATTACGAATCGTAGCAAACGCATCACCAATGTTCGATCTACCATTACGAAGTGACTTAATCTCTGTACCCGTTAAGACCATTCCAGCTTCATACGTTTCTTCTATGAAATAATCATGGGAAGCTTTCTTGTTCTGGGCCAAGACTTTCCCGTCACTATTATTCTTACCCATGTCCTCAACCCCTTACATCATGATAAAAAATGGATTCTGGTACATATTCCTCATCCAACAAAGAATATACCAGAAATCCATTGTATCAACTGCATCCTTCAAAATCAAGATGAGGCAAGCCCTCTAAGCTTCTAAAGGTATCTACTACTTCTCTTCGCTTGAGGTTTCGTTTGTCTTACTTTGCTCTTCTCTTGCTGGGCGTTTACGTGAATTGCCTCCAGCACCACTTCCCGGTGTTGCTTCTCCACCTAGAAAGATTCCACCGCGACCTGAAGGTTTACGTCCATTCCCATTGGAAGGTGAACTATCGTTACGTGTTGTCTCGCTAGTTGCTCCTGCTCCGTATCCTCCCTTACCTGATCCGAATGCAAATCCAGGACCACGCGTTGTCTGTAAAGCATCATAACGACCTGCTGGAGCACCTGGACCACGGTCACGTTTACGTCCTGCGCCCTTATCCTTATTACCACTATTTCCACCTTCACGTCTAGGAGCTGCTCCACGACTAGCTGGTTTCGTATTTTCACTTGGAGTAGCGGTTTTACCACCCTCAGCAACAACTACATTGTCATTTACAGGTTTAAAAGCAACATCCTTATTGCCTTTACGGTTGTTGAAACCGCCCGATTTACCTTTACCTCTACTACCTCTGCCTTCAGATGGCTTACTCCCTGCATCTGTAGCTGCACCGTTAACCATTGTATTATTCCCCATATTCATCGCTTTCTTCTTACCTCCACCATGTGCACCAGGCGCCTTTGTGCCTCTGCTGTTAGATCCGATTTTCCCACCAGTTGTCTTTCCTGAAGCTCCCTTATCACCACGAGCTCCGTTCTTGTTACCTCCACGGCCCGGACCTTTACCAAAACTGCCATTTGCCCCTGCTGGACGACCCCCATTTCCGCCTCGGCTACCTTCCTTCCGCGGCTTCATATCGATCAATTCAAAATCGATCGTATGGTCGTCCATATTCACACGTGCTACACGAATCTTCAATTCGTCACCAATGCGGAATACTTTAGAAGTACGTTCACCAATTAATGACATCATCTGTTCATTAAAGTGATAATAGTCGTCTGTCAGCGCACTCAAACGAATTAAACCTTCGACTGAATTCTCTAGCTCAATAAACATACCGAAGTTAGTCACACTGCTGATCATTCCATCGAATTCTTCGCCAACCTTATCCAACATATACTCAGCCTTCTTAAGCTGATCCGTATCTCGTTCTGCTTCCACCGCAACGCGCTCACGCTCGGAAGATTGTTGAGCTACATCCGGCATACGTGAAGCAAGGTATTCCTGACGCTTATTACTTAACATCCCCTTGTTCTCGATCACTTCTCGAATGACACGATGTATTGCAAGGTCAGGATATCGACGAATAGGTGATGTAAAGTGTGAATAGTACTCAGCCGCGAGCCCGAAATGACCTGACGTCTCTGCATCATATTTCGCTTGCTTCATCGAACGAAGCATCATCGTACTGATAACCGTTTGTTCCTTTGTTCCTTGAATATCTTCAAGTAACCCTTGTAGAGCTCTTGGATGGATAGAGTTTCCGCGACCTTTGACATGAAAGCCAAAATTCTCAGCAAAAGCCAAGAAGTTCTGTAGTCTCTCTGGATCTGGATTCTCATGGATACGATAGATGAACGGTACTTTTAGCCAATGGAAATGCTCAGCTACCGTCTCATTCGCCGCAAGCATGAACTCTTCAATCATTTGCTCCGCGATTGAACGTTCTCTTTTGACAATATCTACAGCCTTACCCTTCTCATCCACAATGACTTTAGATTCTTGGAAGTCAAAATCCACAGCGCCACGGCGCATGCGATTACCACGAAGCTTCAAAGCCAATTCTTTCATCAGTCGGAAGGTATCAACTAAGTCACTATAACGCTCCATTAACTCAGGATCTTCATCCTCTAGAATTTTGCGTACATTCGTATAGGTCATGCGTTCTTTCGTTCGAATTACGCTCGTAAACACATCATGATTAACGACTTTCATATTCTCATCGAATTCCATCTCACATGATAACGTTAGCCTGTCCACCTGGGGATTAAGACTACAGATCCCATTCGATAGGCGATGTGGCAACATCGGAATAACGCGATCAACCAAATAAACGCTGCATCCACGATTGTAAGCTTCCTTATCCAGCTCAGAGCCCTCTCGCACATAATAACCTACATCGGCGATATGAACTCCAAGGAGATAGTGCCCATTCGGTAAAAGCTCAACATTAACAGCATCATCTAGATCCTTAGCATCTTCACCATCAATTGTTACAATGGTTTTATTACGTAGGTCACGTCTGCCTTGCTGAGCAATCTCCTCATCAGTAATGGAATCCGGCGCTTGTTCCGCTTCAGCCAATACTTCCTCAGGAAATGCTTCTGGTAATTGATGTTTACGAATAATAGAGATAATGTCTACACCCGGATCATCCTTATGACCAAGTACTTCAGCTACTTCGCCTTCTGCAGCAGAACGCCCTTCTGGATAGTTCACAATCCGTACAACGACCTTCTCACCGTCCACAGCACCATTAAATGCATTCTTAGGTATAAAAATATCACGGTTAATTCGCTTGTCATCAGGCAATACGAAACCATACGCTTCGTTATTCTGGAATATCCCAACCACTTGTGTAATTGCCCGTTTCACTATACGGATAATTTCGCCTTCTAACTTACCTCCAGCTGCACTCTTTGAAGTAACACGAACAAGGACAATGTCACCGTTCATAGCACTCTTAAGGTCGTTAGCGTTGATGTAGACATCGGGGTGGTCCCGATCGTCTGGAATTAGAAATGCAAAACCTTTGGCATGCGCTTGTACGCGACCACGTATAAGATCCATACGCTCCGGTACACCATAACGATTGGTACGTGTTAGTATAATTTTTCCGTCTTGTTCAATGGCGTTCAACAGTTTCACGAATTCCTTGAAATCCTGAGCCTGACTAATCCCAAAATGCTGTTCCAGCTCTTGGTATGTCATTGGCTTATAAGCTGTTTCACGCATAAAATTCAGTATCTCTTCTTCTGATATCATATTTATCACCTCAGATGACTTGCAATATAGATGCAATGCAAGCTCTTATGTATCCTTTGCTTCATATTATTTCTTTATTATTTATTTGTTTACCATTTATTTCTTTACTATACCCTTACCCTAGTATACACGATTTCAATCCCAAACATCCCTTTTCCATCTATGTACCTCTTCATTGTTCAACACCATCACACCAATTACATATGAATAAAGACAGGGAAACATTAGTCAAACTACGAGGAAGTGTTCTACGAGGAAGTGTTTCAAATTTTTGGGATATCAAGATTCAAAATAGAGTTTGTATAGGAGAGTTAACATGAAGGGTTAGAAGAATTATTTACAAATGTCAGTGAACGAGGATGAGGATTGCTATTTTTATTTAACAAAAAAACCTTCACTCCACATAGGATATGTAAGAGCGAAGGTTTCGGAAATTCTCATTAGCTAACAACAGCTACTGCAATAGCAAGGATAAAGAATCCTGCTGCCAATGCAACCGTTACACGCTGTAGGACCAAGTCCATACCACGAGCTTTACTTTTACCAAAAAGATGTTCAGCACCGCCGGAGATGGCGCCGGAAAGCCCTGCACTTTTCCCTTTTTGTAAGAGAACCACCGCGATTAAACCAATGGAGAAAATAACGAGTAATACTTGTAAAAAGAGTTCCATTCATTCCACCTCCTAAACGTGTCAAACATTCTAATGTATTCCAAGTTGAATTAATTAGTTATTTACGGAAAACAGCATTCTTATTGTATCACATGAGCCTATATTTGACAAGATTACCTCCTCAATTAGGGGGAATATCCATAACCTAGAGGGTCAAGCCAAACGTACTCATTTCTTATATTAAAAAAAAGCCAGTCGGTGTGCACCCGATCTGGCCTTTTTTATCTATGTTAAATTATTTTTTCAAGTTGTAGAAAGATTTCATACCGTTGTATTGAGCTAATTCACCCAATTGATCTTCGATGCGAAGCAATTGGTTGTATTTAGCGATACGGTCAGTACGGGAAGGAGCACCTGTTTTGATCTGACCAGCATTTGTTGCAACAGCGATATCAGCGATTGTGCTATCTTCTGATTCACCAGAACGGTGAGAGATAACAGCTGTGTAACCAGCGCGCTTAGCCATTTCAATTGCATCGAAAGTTTCAGTCAATGTACCAATTTGGTTAACCTTAACCAAGATGGAGTTACCGATACCTTTTTCGATACCTGTTGCAAGACGCTCAGTGTTCGTAACGAACAAGTCATCACCAACCAATTGAACTTTATCGCCCAATTTTTCAGTAAGCAATTTCCATCCATCCCAGTCATCTTCGGACATACCGTCTTCGATTGTGATGATTGGGTACTTCTCAACCCATGAAGCAAGAAGATCAACATACTCAGCGGAAGTGTAAGATTTACCTTCACCAGCAAGTGTATATTTACCATCTTTGTAGAACTCAGTAGAAGCAACGTCCATACCTAGGAATACATCAACGCCTGGTTTGTAACCAGCTTTTTCGATAGCTTCGATAATTGTTGTGATTGCTTCTTCATTTGAGCTAAGGTTCGGTGCGAATCCGCCTTCATCACCTACAGCTGTGTTCAATCCTTTAGAACTCAATACGGATTTCAAGTTGTGGAAGATTTCTGCTCCAACACGAAGAGCTTCTTTAAAGCTTGGAGCTCCTACTGGAAGAACCATGAACTCTTGAACGTCGATGTTGTTATCAGCATGCTCACCACCGTTGATGATGTTCATCATTGGTACTGGAAGAACTTTAGCGTTGAATCCGCCAAGGTAAACATACAAAGGAAGATCCAAAGCGTCAGCAGCAGCGCGAGCTACAGCCATGGATACAGCTAGAATAGCATTAGCACCCAATTTACCTTTGTTGTGTGTTCCATCAAGAGTGATCATCATTTTGTCGATACCGACTTGATCCAATGCATCCATACCAATAACTTCAGGAGCAATAATGTCGTTTACGTTCTTAACAGCTTGCAATACACCTTTACCAAGGTAACGAGATTTGTCACCGTCACGAAGCTCAACCGCTTCATGAGCACCAGTAGATGCACCGGATGGTACGATTGCACGGCCAAGACCGCCTGATTCCAAATATACTTCAACCTCAACTGTTGGGTTACCACGAGAATCTAGGACTTCGCGAGCATACACGTCAGAAATAATAGTCATGTGTTTTTTCTCCTTTGTTTGAACATCATTTTTTTGTAAAAATTCACTTATTTGTGACTAGCTATCATAGATACGCCAGTCATTTCAACAGGTTTAGGCAATTGCATTAGATCTAGGATCGTAGGTGCAACATCTGCCAATATACCACCATCGCGTAACACAACATCAGAAGCTGTCAGAATGAACGGAACAGGATTAGTTGTATGTGCAGTAAATGGACGTCCTTGCTCATCAAATACCATATCAGCGTTACCGTGGTCAGCAATAATAATGGCTACCCCGCCTTTAGCAATGACAGCATCAACCACTTTACCCATACATTCATCCGTCACTTCAACTGCCTTAATCGTAGGCTCAAGCATACCTGAGTGTCCTACCATATCCGGATTCGCGAAATTAAGAATGATGCAATCGTGATTCTCAGCTTCGATCTCTTTCACTGCAGCATCAGCTACTTCATAAGCACTCATCTCTGGTTGCAAATCATACGTAGCTACTTTTGGTGAATTAATCAGAATACGAGTCTCACCTGGCAGTTCAACATCGCGCCCACCACTGAAGAAGAAAGTGACATGCGGATATTTCTCTGTCTCAGCAATACGTAGTTGTTTCTTGTTGTTCTGTACCAATACTTCCCCAAGCGTATTATCTAGGTTCTTCGGTTCATATGCAACATAACCTTCTACGGTTTCACTGAACATCGTCAAGCATACAAAGTGTAGATTCTCAGGGAACTTAGGTCCACGATCGAAACCGCGGAAATCCTTGTTCGTGAACACTTGAGACAATTGAATTGCACGGTCAGGACGGAAATTCAAGAATACAATTGAATCTCCGCTTTCAACTGTAGATACTGGGTTACCCTGCTCATCTACAATAACGGTAGGTTCTACGAATTCATCAAAAATCGATTTCTCGTATGATTCCGTCACAGCTTGAAGCGCGTCTGTATACTGTGGTCCATCTCCATAAACGATAGCACGGTATGACTTCTCAACCCGTTCCCAACGTTTGTCACGGTCCATAGCATAATAACGGCCCTGTACTGTCGCAATTTTACCGATCCCAACTTGTTCCATCTTAGCATTCAATTGTTCAACGAAATGCTTACCTGAGTCTGGAGATACGTCACGTCCATCTAGAAAGGCATGAATATAGACTTCGTCCAGACCTTCCTTCTTAGCCAAATCGAGCATCGCAAAGACATGTTCAATGTGACTATGTACACCTCCATCGGACAATAGACCATAGATATGGAATTTCTTATTGTTTACCTTGGCAGCGCGAACAGCTTCCACCAATGTAGGATTCTCATAGAACTCGCCATCACGAATGGATTTGGAGATACGAGTCAAGTCCTGATAAACAATACGGCCTGCACCAATGTTAAGATGACCTACCTCAGAATTACCCATTTGTCCTGCTGGCAATCCAACTTCTTCACCACAAGCAATAAGAGTAGAGTTAGGATATTGGCTCATCAACCGTTCATAGTTAGGCTTTTTGGCTTGTGCTACCGCATTACCCTCTTGAGTATTACGAAGTCCGAAACCATCCATGATGATTAAGGCTACCGGTCTTGGTGCTGGCATCTTACTTCGCCCCCTCAACAAGCTGAACGAATGAATCAGGTTGCAAGCTAGCTCCGCCGACTAATGCTCCGTCAATGTCGCTTTGACCCATGTATTCTACCACATTCTCAGGCTTCACACTACCGCCATATTGAATACGTACAGCATTCGCAACATTCTCACCATATAAACCTTTAACTAGATCACGGATATAGGAAATAACCTCATTAGCATCTTGTGCAGTTGAAGATTTACCTGTACCAATAGCCCAGATTGGTTCGTATGCGATAACGACTTGAGCTGCTTGTTCAGCAGTCAGCCCTTTCAAGGCACCTTCAGTCTGAACTTTACATACTGCTTTAGTCTGGTCAGCTTCACGTTCTTCTAGCTTCTCACCAACGCAGATGATCGGTGTAATGCCATGTTTAAACGCAGCGTGTGCTTTCTTGTTTACAATTTCATCGGATTCAGCGAAATAAGCACGACGTTCGGAGTGACCAATAATGACATAGTCAACGCCTAGATCTTTTAACATAACGCCACTGATTTCACCAGTGTAAGCACCGTTGTCTTCGAAATGTAAATTCTGCGCACCAATCTTGATAGCAGTTCCTTTAACAGCTTCTACTAATGCTGGAAGGTTGGTAAATGGTGCACAAATAACACTCTCAACACCAGTTACTTCTGCTTTACCTTTGATTTCTTCAATAAACGCTTCAGCCTCTGGAACTGTTTTAAACATCTTCCAGTTACCTGCGATAATAGGTGTTCTCATGCTATTCACTCCTTGTATTCCCTACACATTTATATCTGACGGGCTGTCCACCCTCAACATGCTAGGTGAAGCAATCCGTCATTTATAAACGAATATTTAGGATTTATTTATCGTTCAATGCCTCTACACCAGGAAGTTTTTTGCCTTCCATGAACTCAAGGGAAGCTCCGCCACCCGTAGAGATATGATTCATT
The DNA here is from genome assembly GCF_059445545.1 of Paenibacillus sp. Y568. Taxonomy (NCBI): domain Bacteria; kingdom Bacillati; phylum Bacillota; class Bacilli; order Caryophanales; family Paenibacillaceae; genus Paenibacillus; species Paenibacillus sp. Y568. The sequence continues at coordinate 40,649 of NZ_JCAIUM010000017.1, read as the reverse complement.
TGATCAGCTAAATGGAATTTCTCAGCTGCTGCAGCTGAATCTCCACCACCAATGATCGTATAAGCATCCGTAGTAGCACATGCCTGAGCTACTTCTAGTGTACCATTAGCGAATGGTTCCATTTCAAAAACTCCCATTGGTCCATTCCATACAACCAATTTGGAGTTTTTGATTACATCAGCATAAAGAGCACGAGTCTTCGGTCCGATATCTACGCCTTCCCAACCTGCAGGAATGCTATCGATGTCAACGATTTGAACATTTGCATCAGCACTGAAGTCGTCAGCAATGACAATGTCGACCGGAAGCATGAAGTTTTTACCAAGCTCTTTAGCCTTCTCAATGAATCCTAGTGCAGTGTCAAGTTTAGAATCATCACACAGGGATAGACCAATTTCATGTCCTTGTGCTTTGAAGAACGTATAAGCTAATCCACCACCGATAAGCACGTTATCAGCAAGATTTAGCAAGTTGTTAATTACGTCAATTTTATCTTTAACCTTCGATCCCCCAACGATCGCTGTAAAAGGACGCTCAGGCGTAGAGAATGCTTTACCTAGCACGGACAATTCTTTTTCCATCAATAGTCCGGATACTGCTGGCAGAAGATGAGCAATACCTTCTGTAGAAGCATGAGCACGGTGAGCAGCGCCAAAGGCGTCATTCACGAACAAATCTGCTAGTTCAGCAAATTGTTTCGCTAGTTCAGTGTCATTCTTCTCTTCTCCAGGATAGAACCGCACGTTCTCAAGCAATAATACGTCACCATTAGTCATTTCAGCAATTTGGGATTTAACAGCTTCGCCAACAGACTCATTAGCTTTGATCACTTTCTTACCGAGCAACTCAGACAAACGCTCAGCTGCAGGAGTCAAACGCATGGATTCTACCACTTGTCCGTTTGGACGCCCCATATGACTTGCCAAAATAACTTTAGCTCCGTGTTCTACCAAATATTTAATCGTTGGTAGAGTTTCACGAATACGTGTATCATCGGTAATTTTACCATCTTCGAGTGGTACATTGAAATCGACACGAACAAATACTCTTAATCCATTAACCTCTACATCCCGTACACTCTTCTTATTCATCTCCACGTTCCCCCACACCCATTATATTTTTATCGATTGGAATCTAAGGAATAACATTTAAAGCATCTACAGCATGACGCCCATGAAGGAGCGTAACCGTTCTATAAACCCATATCTTAAATTTAAGATATTTTTTCGTTATTTTATAAAGAGCGGAAACCATATTACCCGTTTCCGCTCTTTAAGTTTTCTAAGTGCTTTGTCTTTATTACTTAGCCAATTTAGCGAAGTATTCCAAAGTACGAATAAGTTGTGCTGTGTAGGACATTTCGTTGTCATACCAAGCTACTGTTTTAACCAATTGTTTGTCGCCAACAGTCAATACTTTTGTTTGTGTAGCGTCAAACAATGATCCGAATGTAATACCTTTGATATCAGAAGATACGATTTCGTCTTCTGTGTATCCATAAGTGTCCACATCAGAAGCAGCTTTCATAGCAGCGTTAATTTCTTCAACAGTTACATTCTTTTCAAGAACAGTAACCAACTCAGTCAATGAACCAGTTGCAACTGGAACACGTTGAGCAGCACCATCCAATTTACCTTTAAGTTCAGGAATAACTAGGCCGATTGCTTTAGCAGCACCCGTTGTGTTAGGAATAATGTTCTCAGCAGCTGCGCGAGCACGACGGAAGTCTCCTTTAGCGTGAGGAGCATCCAAAGTATTTTGGTCGCCAGTGTAAGCGTGGATTGTTGTCATCAAACCTTCAACAATACCGAAATTATCTTGTAATGTTTTTGCCATAGGAGCTAGGCAGTTAGTAGTACAAGAAGCACCAGAGATTACAGTTTCAGTTCCATCAAGGATTTCATGGTTAACGTTGTAAACAACAGTCTTCATGTCGCCTGTAGCTGGAGCAGAGATAACGACTTTTTTAGCTCCGCCTTTCAAATGCTTCTCAGCTGCTTCTTTAGTAGTGAAGAATCCAGTACATTCTAGTACGATTTCTACACCAAGATCTCCCCAAGGCAATTCTTCAGGGTTACGGTTAGCTAGAACCTTAACTTCTTTACCGTTTACTTTGAAGAAACCGTCATGTACTTCAACGTCACCATCAAAGCGACCTTGAGTTGTATCATATTTTAAAAGATGAGCTAACATTTTAGCATCTGTTAAGTCATTAATAGCTACTACTTCGATACCTTCCACAGCTTGAATACGACGAAATGCAAGGCGACCAATACGTCCAAATCCGTTAATACCAACTTTTACAGTCATTTAATATTTCCTCCCGAAATTCGTTTTTATTTATTCAAGACGGGTTATTAAGCCTGTCGTGACAACAAAATAATAGTCAATCTTCTAAGTTGTGAGAGCCTGTTCTTCCATCTCTCTCTCAATTTCTAAGGCGGCAGCCTCGTCTGTGACGAGTATATCTTCCTGACCAAACCTAAGAACGGCGTGTATTGCTCTGGCCTTACTCTTACCGCCTGCAATCCCAATTACAATTTCAGTGTTCATGATATCTTCCAGTCGAAGACCTAAAATCATCATCTTATGAACCATAGCACCTTTATCATTGAAATAATAACCAAAGGACTCAGCAACTGCGCCATCCACTCTAATAGCTTCAATTGTAGCTGCATCAAGCTTTCTGCGACGTGTCATTTCCATGGCATCACCAATGCCGTGCACGATGATTCTTGACTGTCTGATTAACTGAACAATTTCCTGAATGTTCTTATCTTGGACAAGCGATTGATAAGCATCTTCGCTGAGTAAATCCGGCAAATGCAATAATCGATATTGGGCTCCCACACTCTTAGCCATCGTAGAAGCAACGGTGTTCGCTTGGAACTCCATGCTCTCACCTAGTCCACCACGAGCTGGTACGAACCAAGTTCGCTTAGCGTGGGATGATGACTGTTGAGTCAGTTGCTCAGCGACTGCAGCAAGTGTTGAACCTCCTGTAACAGCGATTATATCCTCATTACTCATGACGCTTAGCAGGGCCTTTGCACCTGCACGCCCCAATTCTCGTTTAGAGAACGTCGATAACTCAGAATCACCAGGCACAATCACTACCTTACGTAGTCCATATGCTTGACGAATTCTATCTTCCAAATCAGCGAGTCCAAATAGATTCTTAGCAATGGGCTCTAGCGACTCCAGCAATTTTCTACCTGAATCACTAATTTTCATCCCCGTACTTTCAATCTCTATTAGTCCTTGCGATTTCAATAGATCTGTCTCGGACCGTAATACACGTTCCGTCATATGAAGCGACGCGGCGAGCGTTCTACGACCAATCATATCAAACAGCATGATTCGTTGAAGAATACTATACCTTGTCTTGAGTGTTTCCATGAGATCAGGCAGAAGCTGCTTTTGTATTTCCAATAAATTTCGCATGCTTTCCACTCCTGCTACATTCTCCATGGCCTTAAAATGTCCCGGGTTAACTTTTTAAGTCCCACCTCTATTGTAACCAATATTTGCTCCTGTTGCAAGCATTCCCTGAGTATATTTCACAAGTTTTGAAATTCTTATACATAATAAGTACCAATCCCTCATACTACATATCTTCGCTATCTATCTTCTACTTATTATGCAAAGTAAAATGAAGATACATCATGATAGTCCTTGCTATTGTTGCGTATTTATCATATAATGATTTTTGCTATTGCTTAACGTGCGCCCGTGGTCAAATGGATATGACGTAGGCCTCCGAAGCCTGAGATCGAGGTTCAATTCCTCGCGGGCGCGCCATTATTATTGCAGTAGCTTGTCTCTATAATATCTTTAACCAAACGCTCAAAGTCCAATCAGGGCTATTTTTTTTGTTCAGAGTTTGACTTTCTTTGACTTTTTCATTTAAAATGTTTATCATGTGGTAAATACGGTAATCGTATGTATAATAAAGGTTATAATTTAGCTAAATAAAGGGAGGTTTTCAACGTGGGTTATATTCCTATGGTCGTTGAACAAAGCAACCGCGGTGAACGCGCTTATGACATCTATTCTAGACTTTTGAAAGATCGCATCATTTTCTTAGGTTCTGATGTAAATGACATGGTTGCCAATTCCATTATCGCACAAATGCTATTTCTAGCTGCTGAAGACCCAGAGAAAGATATCTCTTTATATGTAAACAGTCCTGGTGGATCCATTACAGCCGGAATGGCAATATTTGACACGATGCAGTATATCAAGCCTGATGTATCTACAATTTGTGTAGGTATGGCTGCTTCAATGGGAGCTTTCCTATTGAACGCAGGTGCAATTGGTAAACGTTATGCTCTTCCAAACAGTGAGATCATGATTCACCAACCTCTAGGTGGTGCACAAGGTCAAGCATCGGATATAGAAATTCGTGCTCGTCGTATTCTCAAAATGCGTGATAAGTTGAACAAAATATTGTCCGAACGTACAGGGCAACCACTTGAACGTATCGAGAAAGATACCGATCGTGATTACTTCATGAGTGCTGCAGATGCTGCGGCGTACGGCATCATCGACAAAGTTATCGAAAAGCCATTAGCTCTATAAAATAAGAACTTTTCTCTATAAAAAACCATGTTCCCTAGAGGAACATGGTTTTTTGTTTTATTATTTTAAAGTAGGTAGCACTTGATTATAGGGGATCACAAATGTTGGAATACCTGCAACATAGGGTGTATAGGCATATTGTTGAAAGAACAACGCTAAGCCATCCGTTTTGAGAAAGTAGTCTGCATCATCTTTAAGCCCTTTAAAATCTTCATAGTGCCCATTTATTTCTTTGAGACTCTTCACAACAAATTGATTTAACTCCACTTTATAGGTGGGCTTTTTCTCTTTCAATAGGTCATCTAACGAAAGTAGCTTTCCATTCTTTAAGGAAAAGGTTAATCCTGTCTGCCATGTGCCCCCATGTGCTCCACCCGTATAACTATACTGATCTACAACGATACTTAGCATTCCATTCTCATTGTATGTCACAATATAGTTCTGAAAGAATTGGTAGGTGTGCTCGACAGAACTATCTCTCTTAGCAGCCTGTTCTTTAGAGGCATCTACGAATTGGTCCTTGAGCTTCTCTAGGATAGTGTTAATCTCTTTCTCCGCGTCTGCATTCTCAAGTCCACTAATGATAGGGTAGCGTAACAAGAAAAGGGCATCCTTCGTCTTCGTCTCATCAGATTCTGATTTAATGATCGTATGGTTCTCCACTCTTGGAGTAATACTCAGAGATTTAAGTGATGGATTCCATACGCCTTGATACCCCAAGTAATCACTCATCAACTTGAACGGGACATATAATTTGCCTTTGATATTCTGAACTTCATAGTTATTAACGTAATAGTTATTAATGTTTGTGTTAACCCCATACTCCATTACATCGATATTCAACTGTCTATGCCCACTACCAACACTATAAGTTCTTGTGCCTGGATTATATGTTAAAGGGAGCCCCATTTGATCTCTCAGTACAGTCACGGGAATCAAAGTATTCCCATTATGAATTAGCCCTTTCTGGGATAACGTCGTTCCCTTCCATTTCAGAACCACAGAGGTTTGTTGAATAGTACCTTTTGTCGCATTCGGTGCTGCGTATGTGGATGCTTGTCCTGTATATCCTAGACTAGTACCTAGAATACCAGCTAATAAAACTGCCACACTATATCTCATTACCTTATTCATTTTCCAATACTCCCTTCAACAACTAATTAATGGTATTACTTCATAGTATATCGAAACGGAAAATGAATAAAGTAACATCTGAGTAACAGTATTGTCGTTAGTTGTAAGAGTTAATCAGCCATCAATAAATCGTTAATTCTGTTCGTGATACCCCTTATCTCCATAGGGTTGAAGCTTAAGTAGCCACTTCTGTTCTAATTCCTCGAGCTCTTTCTTAATTTTTTTATTCGATGGGTGGTTTACAGGTACATTCACTGGGACCATACCGATTAGAGACTCACCTTCCTCCAGTTTCAATTTCTCCAATATTTCCAACTTAAATTGATGTTCACCGTATTCCTTCCATTCCTTCTGCAATGCCTTACAGTCATGATTCCCCATATTTAGCATGAACACATCTTTATTGAGCGCTCCATGTAAATTCAGGCTACTTCCGATCCATATTTTATGATTCGCCAAATTGTAGATTTGATATACTCCGATTTCACGTGGACGTTGTTGATACTCTGTTACTAATTGTTTACGTCTTTGCTGATCCATGTCGATCCCTTCCTTCATCATCGTTTGTTATTTCGTCTTACTTTTCACCCAATATTGACTGCCATCCGGTTCCCGCTCCATGAATCCATATTCAATCAAATAACGTCTTAATGTAACATAGTCATCTAACCGAGCTTGAAGGACTGCGTTGACCTCTTTTTCCGTATAGTACTTTTGAACATCAAACAATTGAATAAGATGACGCAAAATTACGATCTTTCGCTTTTCTTTCTTGGGAAATTCTTTTAACGGGCCCTCTAGACCCTGACTAAAATACGTATTAAGAATATCTTCATTCTCTTGCTGCGTGATCGAGTGTCGTTCATCCAACAGCGAAGGAGAATCATGAATATGGATATACTTGTTCTTATTGCTTGATCTCTCCTCCACTAGCTCCATAATGGACAGAAACACCTTTGCTTGCTTCATCTTCTCACGTAAAGTAAAGCGGTGATTCCGAATAGTTGAGGCACTTCCTCCATCTAGTTCTTTAACGATCTCTTGGTCACTTAACCCCATTTGAAAATAGTTCAATAACGTTCGCTGCAAATCTGTTAATCCCGTCCATTTCTTATCTAATCCTAGTAAAAAGTCCACCATTGACGTGTGTTCCCCTGCAATATGCCGACGTACATATTTCTCCGCTTCGTAGAATACCTCTTCTTCCTTATAGATAATACCCTTCTCATATCGCAACCCGCAGACTAAACAAACATATGCCTCCTGTTCTGCATCGTACACATAACCTTGCTTAATTTCCTCAACACTCGCGTTCCAGAAATATTTTGATAAATACCCCATAATTATAGACACCTTCCAATATTGTTTGCTTATTTAATAGACATTATATGTTATCGTTTGTTTTTAATCAAGTTAGTCTGACTTGATTCATCTAAGCAGCGTTATCCTTACAAGCATAAACGGCCTCGCCGTCCTTTAGCGGCGAAGAAACGTTTAGATTTTAACAAAAAAAGCAATTCAAAGCTACGACTGTAGCTTCGAACTGCTTCCAAATATCACTTACTCTTTTATGTGTACAGAATGTTATTCCCGACCGCTTTTCAATTCTGTCCAATACCGATCATAGATCTGCAGGGTATCCCCTACATCACTCAACCATTCTGTCCGATTTAGTTCTTCTTCTGTCAGGTTGATCATCGTATTACTACGATAGGTTTCACTATGGAACTCCATCGCTTTGGTATTCGGATCACTATAACCAATAGCTTCATAGTTGGTCGCACTCACTTGAGGATCCAGCATATAATTGATGAATTTCTCTGCTAATGCTTTATTCTTAGCCCCTTTAGGGATCGCATAGTTATCAGAGAATATCGTCGCCCCTTCTTTAGGCACAACGTACGCAATATCCGGGTTATCCTTTACAATATACGCAGCATCTCCGGACCATACTGTACTGATCCATCCCTCTTCTTGAATCATCTTTTGTTTAATAGTATCTGTATCAAAAGCTAGGACGCTTGGGAGTAATGTCTTCAAATCGTCTACGGCTGTTTTAATCTCCGCTTCATTGGTAGAACTGTTTGAGAACCCTTGCTTCTTAAGAGCCATACCGATTACTTCACGGTTGTCATCTAATAGCAATACTTTTCCCTTATAGGCTGGATTCCATAGATCTTCCCAACTATCAATTGGATCTTTGATATATTTCTTGTTATATGCAATTCCGGTTACACCAGAAGTATAGACAATGGAATATTTATTCTCTGGATCGAACGTTGGGTCTTTGAATGTATCCGAAATATTAGTGAAATTCGGGATATTACTCTTATCCAATGGTTCTAGCAGATTGTTCTTGATCATCGTCTCCACCATATAGTCTGACGGTTGGATTAGATCATAACCTCCGCCTCCAGCTTTAATCTTGGCTAATAGATCCTCATTATTTGCATAAATATCATATGTTACGTCCACATTGAACTCTTTCTCGAAATCCGATATCACCGATTCATCAAAATTGTCCGCCCAGCTGTAAATATGCAACTTCTCTTTGGAGGAACAACCACCCAAAAGGGAAATTGCCAAAACTCCAACTCCAAGCATACTAAAAAATCCAGTTCTTTTCACAGTTACGTATCTCCTCTCTTTCGTTAAACCTTTTTATATGGCAAATGTACAAGTTACTCTTACAACTTGGCCATCCATCATTTGTAATGATATATTCTCAAACTACGGTATTAAAAGGGCAACATCTTATGTTTCTTCTGTCCTTTTCCTCGATTCAACGCGTATTGCGCCAACAATATCAAGGTGATGCTAACCAGTATAAGCAACGTACACAATGCATTAATCTCTGGTGATATTCCTCGTTTCACTTGCCCATAAATATAGATGGGGAGCGTCGTCGAGCTAGGCCCAGCCACGAAGAAACTAACCATGAAATCATCAAGTGAAAGTGTAAATGCAATAAGGGCCCCTGAGATAATACCAGGTGTAATCTGTGGTAATGTGATGTGTCGGAAAGTCTGCCAATAACTAGCTCCAAGGTCCTGAGCTGCCTCTTCAAGTTGTCTACCCATTCCCGCTAATCTTGCGGTCACAAGAACGTATACATAAGACAGACTAAACGTAATATGGGCAATCATGACTGTTGACTTCCCTAAAGGGATTTGAAGTTGGCTGAATAGCACTAGTAACGACAAGCCCATGATGATGTCCGGGATAATTACAGGCATATACAACATCCCATTTAGTGGAGTTTTCCACTTCTTCGCCATTTCGCGCATAGATAAAGCTGAGATCGTACCCAATAAAGTCGCTGCAATAGTTGAAACAACAGCAATGATAAGACTATTAGTTAAAGCTTCCATAACGTGGCGATCTCTCATTAAAGAGGAATACCAATCAAGCGTGAAACCCTTCCAATCCCCACTTAGGCGTGTGTTATTGAAGGAATACACAATAACGAGCACAATGGGTACGTAGATGAATATCATCATTAATGCAGAATGAATACCGAGAAGTGGATGTCCTTTCTTCTTCATTTGCTTCCACCCTCCCTTGTACGATCGCTACGTGACTTCATAGCTCGACTAAATAATACAATCAGTATAAGCGAAGTCAATACAAAAATAACGGATAGCGCTGAACCGAAGGGCCAATTACGCGCTCCAAGAAACTGTGCCTGAATAATGTTACTAATCATAGAGGATTTCGATCCTCCTAGAATATCTGTAACAACGAACATTCCCGCAGTAGATACAAAGACAAGCACAGACCCCGTCATAATACCTGCCTTACTCTGTGGTAAAGCAATATGCCAGAATGCCTTCCATCGACTGGCTCCTAAATCACTTGCAGCATCAAGCAAACGTCGATCAATCTGCTCGATAGCCACATATAAAGGTAGCACCATAAAAGGAATGAAATTATATACCATCCCTAACAGAACAGCGCCCTTGGTATAGAGCATTTGCAATGGTTCATCTATCCATCCAAAATGGATCAGTAAACTGTTCACCACACCCTGTGTTCGAAGCAGTAATACCCAAGCGTAAGTCCGTATCAAGAAATTAATCCAGAAAGGAATCGTAATTAGTATCATACCCCAATTCTGCATTCGAGGAGAAGCATTGGCTAAATAATAGGCTAATGGATAACTTACAACTAGACATATCAAGGTCGTCATGAAGGATAATACGATTGTATCCCAATAGATCCCTAGATAAAGGGAATCCCAGAATGTCTTATAACCTTCCCAACTGAAACTAAAGACAACATTACCCAGTGTGTCGCGTTGCATGAAAGACATGGCCACAACGATAAGCATGGGGACAATCAAGAATAATCCTAACCATATCAATACAGGTGTAAAGAACCATTTGGACTTGTTCACGGTTGGATCACCACCTCATCCTTAGGGTTCCAGCTCACCCCAATCCGTTCCCCTACTTGCCATGCCTCTTCATCCGTTGAATCCAGAACCATCGTCACTATCATGGCTGCTTGCTCACCTACTTGATCTAGTTCAACCAATAATTTATGCACATTTCCCAGATACAGAACATCTTGAATAACACCTGACTTCATCGAACCTTCTACGCTTCGTTGTGGGCGTAACTTCTCAGGTCTTACTGCAAATAAACCTTGGGGTGATGTAAAGATATTATTCTCACCAACAAAGGTTGCTGCAAATAGTGTACGTGGTGAAGAATAGATTTCTTTAGGGGTTCCGATCTGTTCAACTTGCCCATTATTCATAATAACGATTCGATCAGACATCATCATAGCTTCCTCTTGATCATGTGTTACATATACAAAAGTTATACCCAATGTACGCTGAAGGTGCTTTAATTCGGTTTGTAAATTTTTGCGCAACTGTAAATCTAGTGCCCCAAGTGGCTCATCGAGTAACAACACTTTCGGTTTATTCACTATAGCTCGGGCTATAGCTACCCGCTGTTGTTGGCCTCCCGATAGTTGATGAGGATAACGTCCGGTTAGAGCCGTTAGCTGCGTCATGGCAACTGCCTCTGCAATCCGTACCTTTTGTTCATTCTTTGGTATCTTTTTCATTTTTAATCCAAAGGCAATATTCTCTTCCACCGTCATATGTGGAAATAGCGCATAGTGCTGGAATACCAAATTCAAGTCTCTTTCGTTAGGAGACTTATCCGTCACAACTTTCCCAGCAAGTACGATATCCCCATCCGTAGGTTGCTCAAAACCCGCAATCATGCGAAGAATAGTCGTCTTCCCACATCCACTTGGACCCAGCAACGTAAGGAATTCACCTTCCTTAATGTTCATGGATAATGGTTTTACCACCACTTGCCCTTCAAATTGCTTCTCGATCTTGACGAGTTCAATCATAAGTACCAACCCCTTTTTTCATCGTATAGATTCCGTTTACATTATGTTCATAGCTTCTAACATTTTTAAAAAGCCATATCATCTGTATGGCTTTCTTTCATTCTTATTATTCAATCATTTAATCCTAAACATGCACATACCATTTTCGCATATTCACTATAACGTTTTTCGCCTTGAGGTACAACAACTTTCTATCGTTTTCGACAATAACAAATCTACATTCGTCACAAAACATTAATCAGCATTTAAAAAGTCACCCTCCCGCGACAACGTTTCGTCGAAGGAAGGTGACTCTAGTGAACACAATTATTCATTTAACCTAGATGTTATTTAATTTCATATTGTACGCTAAGCTGTGTTGCTACTTTAACTTCCCCAGCTTCAACAGCTGACGAACCTGCTGAGTCCATGCTCGACTTCGCATTCATTAACATTTCAGTTTGCGCGTACACGACTGGGTTACTCATATCTCCCTGACTAACGGTTAGAACCATACCTAATTGTCGATTCGCTGCTTTCGCAATAGCACTAGCCTTCAGATTAGCGTTAGCCATCGCCTTCTCAATCACTTGCGTCTCGAACTGATCACGATTCTCTATCGAGAAGCGAACATTATCAATGTTATTTGCCCCTACATTTGATGCCGCATCAAGTAGTTCACCAATCTTAGCAAGATCACGATAAGTCACTTGAATCGTATGATTTGCATTATACCCTTTCACTTTTTGTCCTTCTTTTTCTGTATAGGTATAGTTAGGTTGCACATAGAACTGTGTGCTCTTAATATCTTTATCAGCGATCTTCCATGTGTTCTTCAATAGATCATTCAACTTCTTCATCTTAGCTGCATTTGCCTTTTGTGCTGCTTGAGCCGTATCCGCCTGCGAAGTTACACCAATAGATAAATACGCAATGTCTGGTGTAATCGAGATTTCACCTGTACCTACAACATTAATTACATTACGTTGTACTTCGTCTGCATACACCTTAGAAGTACTAGTTAACGAACCCGTAACCCCTGTTAATCCTAACACCAATGCACCTGCTACTAATAAACTCCCCGTTTTCTTCACCCATCTTTGCATGACCTTCGCCTCCTAAAAGTTTTACGGAGTAAAGCTAACTTCGTAAGCATAGTCTGAGCATCACGAAGTAAAGCTTGCCCCGTATGCATCATCTTTATCTTGTTTGAGTTAATTTTATCCGCACTCGTAAAATTATTCCTTTATTTACCCTTTAGACGAGGTTTATTAGGAAAGGTTGCATAAGGGGAGAAATAAATTTAATTAATAAGATTTAGGAGGCATCACAATAACAAAAAGGAGCTAATCCTTTAGGGATCGGCTCCTTAATGTATGCAATTGAATGTCGAGAACGCATCGATTATGGGTCGATTACTGGTTCTCTAATTCCTCTTTACTCACCAAATTGACTAAAGCAGTTACAGCCTGCTCAGCATCAGCACCTTCAGCACTAATGTTGATTTCCGTACCTGAGCTGATTGCAAGACTCATTATACCCATGATACTTTTAGCATTCACTTTTTTATCGTCTTTTTCCACGAAAATTTCGGACGAGTACTTGTTCGCTTCTTGAACGAACAATGCTGCCGGTCTCGCGTGAAGACCCGTCTTTAGACGGACAACTACTGGGTGTTTTGTCATGGAAACTTACCCCCTATTTATAAATCTATACACTGAATTACCATTTTTATTAATAACATTATACCATTATAACATGAAGGACACTAGAGTAAAAACTTAACCATTGCGAATTTTATCGGCCATCTCATCAATCTTACGCAAACGATGATTTACGCCTGATTTACTGACTGTGCCTTTGAGCATCTCACCGACTTCTTTCAAGTTCATATCAGGATGAACAAGCCGAACCTCTGCTACTTCTCGCAGTTTCTCTGGTAAATTTTCTAATCCCATTTCACGTTGTAATAGCTTAATATTCTCGATCTGTCTCACTGCTGCACCAATTGTTTTATTCAAGTTGGCGGTCTCACAGTTTACAATCCGATTTACGGAATTTCTCATATCACGCATAATACGAACATCTTCAAACTTAAATAACGATTGATGTGCACCGATCATACTGAGAAATTCGATAATCTTCTCGCCTTCCTTAATGTAAAGAACGAATCCCTTTTTACGCTCAATAAAACGTGCATTCAAATTGAACTCGTTAGCCAGATCTACTAGTGCCTTACAATGGTCTTCATACATGGAGGAAATCTCCAAATGATAAGAGGACCCCTCTGGGTTATTCACTGATCCACCTGCCATGAATGCACCTCGTAAATATGCCCGTTTACAGCAATTTTTACGAATAAGATCAGGTTGAATGTCTGGTGTAAATATAAAACCTTCGGAAACAATATGAAGTTCCTTCAGAATTTCCTGTACCTGGGCTGGAATACGTACGATATAGACGTTGTTCTTTTTTAATCTCATTTTTTTACGGACAAGTAGTTCAGTATGCGCTTGAAAGTATTTTTTGATCAAGGTATAAATTCGCCTTGCTATCGCGGCATTTTCTGTCGAGATATCTAAAATGACCTTTTTGTTGGACAGCTGAACTGAACCATTCATTCGAATTAATGCTGATAATTCAGCCTTCTCACAACATGCCTGTCCTTCAACCATAGTCAATTCTTTTTTGGTCTGTGCCGCAAATGACAAGGGACTCACCTCTCTCGTAAGATCCAATTTTGTACTAGTTGATATATATGTTGACTTAACTTCTCTGCATCATGCCGTAGATATGTCCGAAATAGGACTAGCGTGTCAGCTATCACTTTATAGCCTTGCCCGGTCAATTCATCCATGTCCAATTGGACGGGCCTTGCACCCTTCTCAGCATATTTATTTTGAACTTGAGTCGGGATATCACCATTATTTACAATGACATAATCAAATAGTTGTGTACCAATATGATCATAGATTGCATTCAAATGGTCACTGACTGTATAGTTATCTGTTTCTCCAGGTTGCGTCATGACATTACACACAAAAATCTTAATTGCGTCTGATGCACACACCGCTTCCGCAAGCTTGGGAACGAGTAGATTTGGAAGAATACTTGTATATAAGCTACCTGGTCCAATCAAAATTGCATCTGCCTGACGAATCGCCTCCACAGCCTCTGGCAACGGCTCCACGTGAGTCGGATCAAGAAAGACACGCTTAATCCTACCTCCGGCTTCTGGAATTTTGGACTCACCGATGACAATACTTCCATCTTCCATCTCTGCATGGAGAGTTACAGCAACACCTGCTGCAGGCAGCACCTGACCACGAACAGCAAATACCTTACTCAACTCTCGAACAGCCGTTACAAAGTCTCCCGTAATGTCTGTCATCCCTGCCAATATTAAATTGCCTAAGCTATGACCAGCAAGTCCAGTACCATTGTTAAACCGATAGCTCAACATTTCCGAAAGTAGCGGTTCCACGTCTGCAAGTGCAGTTAACACATTCCGAATATCACCAGGTGGGGGCATCTGCAACTCACTTCGCAATATGCCCGAACTTCCCCCGTCATCAGCTACCGTAACAATCGCTGTAATATCCAGAGGCTTTTCCTTTAGTCCCCGAAGCATGACGGACAATCCCGTTCCTCCGCCCATTACAACAATTCGTGGACGCGATCTTGTTGGCTCTGCCACTTTCATCAGACTTCACCTCATTAATGCCGGTCACGATCTCGTTCAGAGTCTCGGTGGCTAACGGAGACGGTCTCAGTCTCGCTGGTACTCAGCATCTTACCTAAGTACTCCGCAATAGCAACAGAGCGATGCTTGCCACCCGTACATCCAATAGCGATAATGACCTGGCTCTTACCTTCTTTATAATACTGTGGAATTAAGAAATGGAGCATATCCAACAGTTTAACTAGGAACAATTGGGTCTCAGCCCACTTCATCACATACTCATACACTTCATTGTCTTGCCCCGTTCGTGGACGTAAGTGATCTACGTAGTGAGGGTTTGGCAAGAACCTTACATCAAATACTAAATCTGCATCTATGGGTATTCCATATTTAAATCCAAAGGATGTAATATTGACTGACAAGGTATTTGGTTCAAGATGCGAGAAGCGAGAAATAATTTTCTCCTTCAATTGTCCAGGCTTCGTGCTACTTGTATCAATCAACTGCGTCGCAGAGACTTTAAGTTCCTCCAACATCTTACGCTCTAGGCGAATACCATCTAATGGCATCCCCTCAGGAGCTAACGGATGGCGTCTACGACTCTCTTTATAACGTTGTACAAGAACAGAGTCGGTCGCATCAAGGAACAGAATCTCGCAACGCATGGTGAAATGCTTTTTAATATATAATAAAGATTCCGATAGAGCCGTGAAGAATTCACGTCCACGTAAGTCAATCACTAAGGCAACCTTAGCAATCTTACCGTTTGATTGTTCAATGAGTTCTGCAAACTTTGGGATTAATACCGGTGGAAGATTATCCACACAGAAGAACCCTAGATCTTCTAGGCTTTGTACCGCAAGTGTTTTTCCCGCGCCTGACATACCCGTAATAATTATTAAGGTGGCCACGGCCGACGCAGCATTGTCATTTTCCAGCATCAGCTTTCACTCCCTTGTCCATGAGTTCACAAGCTTTTGACGGGTTTTATATGAAGTAGTTTCTACGAACGAAGGTGCAGACCTGCTGCTCCAACGATCCCCGCATTGTTTCCTAATAGAGCAGGTAGAATCGAAACACCCTGTAGTAAAGGATCTGGTGTGTACTTCGCATATACTGCACGAACCTCATTAAACAGAATATCTCCTGCATAGGCAACTCCGCCACCAATAATGAATACTTCTGGATTCAGTACTGCAGCTACAGCTGCCATCGATTTACCCAAATAGAAAGCGGCACGATTCACAATACGCATGGCAACTTCATCACCAGCTTTAGCTGCATCGAATACTTCCTTAGCATTCATTTTCTCTACTGTAGAAAGTGTTGTACGATCTCCACGTTCAACAGCATCCTTCGCCATACGAATAATACCTGTTGCAGAAGATACGGTTTCAACACAACCCTTTTTACCACATCCACATTGAATAGCTTCTAGATCAGGCACAACTGCAATATGTCCAATCTCTCCTGCCATCCCTGAGAAACCTTGATATATTTTACCATTTAAAATAATGCCTCCACCTACACCTGTTCCAAGTGTATAGCACACACAATTATCTACTCCACGTCCGGCACCACTCCAAGCTTCACCCAGAGCAGCCACGTTAGCATCGTTATCTATTTTGACCGGCTTGCCCAGACGTTCCTCTAAGAGTGAACGTATCGGAACATCACGAAAGCCTAAGTTCGGTGCTTGAATGATAATCCCTTCACGGACATTCGTAAAGCCAGCAACCCCAGCACCTACACCCTCAAGCTGGTCCCAACTATATGAAGAATTCTCCACAATGTCTCGTACATATTTCACAATATTATCAATAACGACCTGAACGCCTTTTGCACTTTCTGTGGGTCCTTCATGCGTCAGAAGAAGCTTCCCCTCTTTATCACAAATCCCAACTTTTATCGCCGTTCCGCCTAAATCCACACCTACATAGATACTTTCAGACATGTAACAAGCCACCTTTTTCACTCTAAAATAGTTTTGAGCCTACGTACCCACTATAATTGATGCCCTCAATATGGTCAAGAGAAGCACAACTCTAGCGCAATCCCCACGGATAGAATTAATACTTCATTTATATAGCATTTTTAAGATGATATCACCTTAGGTTGCAAACTTATTTGTGAACTGATGCACAAACATGTTGTTGGATATGATGACAATTGTCATCTTGATTTACTGACACTTTTAACTAACGCAAACATATCCTATCTTTTAATATGGAAATATAAGGAGTTTAAAATATAAATGAGGGGGTTCATTATGAATTCAATTGTGGATGTGACTGGCGTTACCAAACTTTACGGAACAAAAAAGGCAGTTGATCATGTGTCTTTTTCAATTGAGAAAGGTTCCATCGTTGCCATTCTAGGTCCTAACGGTGCAGGGAAAACCACTGTCCTGTCGATGTTATTAGGCCTAATTAAACCAAGTCAGGGTACGGTACGCGTTCTAGGTAAAGACCCTAAGGATATCGAAGTGCGCAAGAAGATTGGGGCAATGCTCCAAGAAGTGAGTGTCATGGATGGTCTGAAAGTACGTGAGTTGATTACCTTAATTCGAAGTTATCATCCGCATCCACTTGATCTTGATCAACTAATACCACTAACTGGACTGAACGAGGAAGATCTCAATCGATTCGCATATAAGCTATCTGGAGGACAAAGAAGAAGACTTGGGTTCGCACTGGCTCTTATAGGCAATCCTGATCTCATTTTCTTAGATGAACCAACCGTAGGTTTAGATGTTACCGCTCGTCGGTTGTTCTGGGATCAAGTTCGTTCACTGACTAATCAGGGCAAAACCATTCTATTTACCACACATTACCTTTCCGAAGCTGAAGATTGTGCAGATCGTGTTATTTTATTTGACCAAGGTGTCATTATAGCTGATGGTACTCCTGATGATATCAAATCTAAACTCACGAAATCTTCTGTCTCCTTCAAATCGAATGACCCTCATCTGACTGAGGCACTTCTCAATTTATCAATGGTTGTGGATGTATATGAAAAAGAAGGGCGAATCTATGCTGTGACCGAGAATACAGACAGGATGTTGGCGTCACTTTTTAAACATAAGTTTGCAGTCAATGATATTCGCGTCGAGCATGGCCGTCTTGATGACGCCTTCGAACAATTAACACTTCATCCTGATTCTATGAATCACAAGAAGGGGGCTATCTAACATGTATGCGTTAACTATGCAGTGTAAGGCAGAGATACGAAGAATTTTCCGCAATCCTTATTATGTATTCTGGTCACTAGTATTACCTATTCTGTTTTATTACGTATTTACGAAACTTATAAACACCAATACCGATGATAATGAACTTTGGCAGGCACATTACTTGATGTCTATGACCACATTTAGTGTCATGGGTTCATCAATTATGACGTTAGGCATTCGTATTGTTCAAGAACGAGTGCATGGATGGTCTACCTACATTCGCATAACACCACTTCCTGATGGCATCTATTTCTTCGGCAAAATGTTCGGGCAAACGATGATGCATTTATTTTCTATTATTGTTATTTTTGCTTCAGGATATTTAATGAATGGCGTGTCCTTATCTGCATGGCAATGGATTCTCAGTGGACTATGGATATTAATCGGATGCTCACCATTCTTAGCCCTAGGAACCTTAGTTGGAACTATGAAAAGAGTAGATACGGCAAGTGGCGTTAGTAATGCGATTTACATGATCATGGCAATCATGGGTGGAATGTGGTTTCCTATCGATGCTTTCCCTAAGGTGTTACAGACTATTGGCCACTGGCTTCCTTCTTATAATTTTGGGAATGGTGCTTGGGAGATTGTACGTGGGAATACACCCGAGTGGAATAACATATGGATTCTGCTGGGATATCTTGTATTTTTCATGGTATTATCGACATATATTCGTAAAAAACAGGAAGCGGTGTAAACTACCTCATGCCCGAGAGATTTCAAGTTTTCCCCAAGAAACTAGGATTCTACCCTTACGTTTGGTTAATTTATATCTTCATACCTATCTTTATTATGTCCCAGGAGCAGGGGATGAAGATGGTATATGGTTATTTGATGATTGGTATATTCGTAGTCTCCTATCGCCAACTTTATTTCGCCTCAGAACATAGAAGCTTCTCTTATTGGCTTGCCTCACAAATGGTTATTATTTTTATTCTTAGCCTATTTTATAATCCATACAACTTATTTATGGGTTTCTTTACCGCTAACTTCATTGGATATTACACCAACTCACTAAAATTCAAAGTCTCCTTATGTATATTAGCCATCATTGAATTTCTACCGCTTATTCTACATTTGAAGACCATTCCACCAATGCAATATTTGATTTTACTCCCGTTTATTATCATCATGCTTATTACTCCTTTTGGAATACGATCTATGAATAAGCATCAGCAATTGGAGATCCAGTTAGATGAAGCTAACGAACATATCAGAGAACTCGTTAAGCGGGAAGAACGGATGCGCATTGCTAGAGATCTACATGACACATTGGGGCACACATTGTCTTTAATTACTTTGAAAAGCCAGATCGTGAATCGGCTCATTACCATGGATCCAGAGCGGGCACAGCTTGAAGCTAAGGAAATTGAACGTACCTCAAGAGCGGCTCTTCGACAGGTTCGTGAACTTGTATCGGACATGAGGGCAGTGACCATTGCTGAGGAGTTAATAGATGTTCAGGTTATTTTGCACAATGCCAATATCATATCCTCCTTCGAAGGTGATGTTACGTTAGTGGGGGTTCCCGATCTCACTCAAAATATTCTTAGCCTATGCCTGCGGGAATCCGTCACAAATATGGTGAAACATAGCCGAGCCAATCGTTGTATGATACGGATCGAACAGCAATTGTCGAAGGTCACCCTTATCATTAGCGATGATGGTATAGGGTTACGTGAAGATCATCAAGATGGCAATGGATTAAAAGGGATGGGTGAGAGGCTTTCTTTAATTGACGGTTCTCTAATCTTATCTTCGGAGGAAGGCACTACCTTAACAATTACTATACCTATTATTATGAAAGATCATTCAGAGGAGGAGACAGCATGATACGGGTTCTTCTTGCCGAAGATCAACGGATGTTGCGTGGTGCGTTAGCCTTATTATTAAATCTAGAAAGTGATATCGAGGTGATCGGTCAGGCTTCAGACGGGCAAGAAGCCCTCACTCTCATCGCTTCTCATGTACCTGATGTCTGCTTGCTAGATATCGAGATGCCCGTTAGGACAGGTCTTGATGTTGCTGAACAGCTATATCAACAAGGTTCCCCATGTAAAGTCATTATTCTAACTACCTTTGCCCGCCCAGGGTACTTCGAACGTGCCATAAAGGCTGACGTGCAGGGTTATTTATTAAAAGATGAACCTAGTGAAAAACTTGCCCAGTCTATACGACGGGTCATGATGGGACATCGAGAAATATCCCCTGAGCTCATTTTCGGAACTCTAAAGGAAGCAAATCCTCTCAATCCTCGCGAGCGTGAGATTCTATCCCTGTCTTCCCAAGGAAAGTCGGCTAATGAAATATCATTAATGCTCCATCTCTCCTATGGAACGGTACGCAATTATATCTCCGAAGCGTTGAATAAACTAGGCGCTAATAATCGAATGGAGGCCATTCGGACGGCCGAGGAGAAGGGGTGGTTATAAATATTGAGAGTCTTAAATACAACACAAAGACCCTGACGGAACGTTTATCCGTCAGGGTCTTTTTAATTAAGTGACCATTATAGTTACTTATCTAGAGTCTCGCTCCAGTCATGTACCATGTTGCCTTCAATAAATTTCTCAGCATCCATCGCTGCCATACATCCTGATCCAGCTGCCGATATTGCCTGGCGATAACGAGTATCTTGTACATCACCGCAAGCGAATACTCCTGGAATGTTGGTTTCTGTTGTACCTGGTTTTACGAGAATATAACCTACATCATCCGTAGTAATCTGATTATCCAAGAACTTCGTGTTTGGTGTATGTCCAATCGCTACAAATACGCCGTCTGCTTCGATCAGTTCTTCTTGATTCGTCTCATTATTCAGGACCTTTAGTCCTTTGAGACCCATTCCTTCAGATACAACCTCCAGTGGAGTACGATTCAATGCCCACAGGACCTTCTCATTCTCACGAGCACGATCTTGCATGATCTTAGAAGCACGCATCTCTTCACGACGGTGTACTAGGGTTACACTAGAACCAAAACGCGTTAGGAAGCTAGCTTCCTCCATAGCGGAGTCTCCGCCTCCAATAACGATAATCTTTTTCCCACGGAAAAAGAACCCGTCACATGTCGCACATGTGCTGACACCACGCCCAATGTTCTCTTGCTCACCTGGAATACCTAGGTATTTCGCCGATGCACCTGTTGAAATGATAATCGTCTCAGCTACTAATTCGCCCATGCCGTCTACTTGAACCTTAAACGGTCGTTGCGAGAAATCCACCTTCTCTACCCAACCTGTTTTGAATTCAGCTCCGAAACGCTCAGCCTGCTTGCGCATATTATCCATTAATTCAGGTCCCATAATCCCCTCTGGGAATCCTGGAAAGTTCTCAATTTCAGTAGTTGTCGTTAACTGACCACCTGGTTGCATACCTTCAATTACGAGTGGCTTCATGTTCGCACGTGCTAAGTATATAGCTGCAGTTAATCCTGCAGGACCTGTTCCGATGACGATTGATTTATACATACGTGTGACCTCCTATTACTGATTTTGCATACCTATAATTATATATTAGATTATCCGTTTCTATCCTTCATATGGCATACACTATCGATACGCCGCGCATATCGACTGACAGTAGAAGGAGACAGCCCATATCGTCGTGCTACTTCCTCGAAGGTAGTCGGAAGACCAACCATTTTGAAAGCCCAATATTCAAGCGCTGCTGACCAACCTTCTGGATGGCGAAATTCTGGTGTATTAGGATAGCTCTTATGCAGGAATTCAGTCCATAAGTTCTGTATCTCTTGCTGTTGATTCAGATCCCATGAGTGAGTCATCATTTGCAACGTCTTATCTACGACCATATGCGATGGCTGTTCCCAATCCATAGGAAGATCGTTCGTTGTCGATACTTGTTGTTGAGATAACACTTCTTCCTGTATTGGGAAATCCAATAGCGATTTGTCAATCCCTAGTCCTTGTAGAACCAGCAGGGCTGCCTCTTTTAGCTGGGGATCCTCATCTGGATCAAGTAAAAAGGCTTCTAGTACCTGTTTTACCTCTTCATCTCCAATCCATGCAAAGGACTGAATCACTTGTAGTTTCGTCGCATGATCACCATGCCGTAACGCCCAGAAAAAAGACGAGCGAAGAAGCGGATTATGCTTAACTTCATCCGTGATTCCTTCACCATTATTCTCCCACAGCTTCATCTGTTCTTCAAAAGGTAGATGGTAATGGTAGCTGATCTTAGGTTGCTGCGTCTTCCCTTCTTGAAACTGTTGAAGCTGAGACAAGTAGAATCTCGGAACATCAGAATCTGGATCAAGCTTCGCTGTATATCGCCAGTATCTCTCTGCCTCAATATACCGTCCACAGTTGAATGCAGCTGTCGCCGTATAGTGATATAGACTCGGATCGCCACTTAGCTCTTCATCCTTCAGCAACCGACGGAAATGCCGATGGGCTAGTTCATGTTGACCTAAGATTCCCATCGTTGTAGCCAATTTAAATAAGTGCTCCTGATGGAATGGCACAGTAACCGTAAGTAAATGTACTAACGGAAGCAATTGTTCTAGATTGTTCTCATGTTGATAGAAGATGGCTAAATTACATAACCCATGTAGATTTCCCGGCTCCTGTTCTAACACCTGCTGGATCGTTTCCTTCGCTTTATCGAATAATCCAACGTAATAATAAGCAAGGGCTAAGTTATTACGTGCTGCTAAGAAATCAGAATAGTTCTCTACAATTTCTTCAAGTAGATCTACAGCTTGAGCGAACTTGCCCTGTTCTAAAAGTGTACGGGCATGTTCATGTTCCACCATGCCTTGGCGACTTTTTATTCGAGTCAATTTAGCTGGACGATCTAACTCATATAGGAGCAGATCCATCATTTCTTCAGCTTCATTTAGAAACTGACCGTCTGAATCCTCTTCTAGATAGGTGACTAATGCTTTCTCGGCTTCTTCAAATTTCTCCATATTAGCGAAATTGTTAGCCATATAGAAATAGCATTCCGTCATTGTTGGATCAATATGCTCTATAATATCGACAAGTACGGAATTGGAACCTTCGTAGTCCCCCATCTCTGACATGGTTCCGGCCATGTTACAATGATTCACTGGATTCTCTGGTTCATACTCTACCGCTTTACTGAAATATTTCAATGCCTTAGCATAATGATTGCGATCTAACGATTGAACAGCCCTCTCAAAGAAGAAGTTCGCGTCCAAATGGACCGGTATTATTTTATTGTGTAGGACATTTGTCCGTAGTGTATCATCGTTCATTGAAGCAAGGCACCTCCTTTTCCTACTAACCTATTGCTCCTCATAGTATACCACAAGTTCATGAGTCCTTTTAAGTAGGGAAGTTCTTCTTCATAAACGCAGAAAAGACACCGCATCTATTAAATGCCGGAGTCTTTAAATAAAGTCGCGATCGATCCACCTTCTATAATAATACGAGTTGCCTGTGCTAGCATTGGAGCTATAGATAGCACTTTGACCGATCCACTATAATTCTCGGGAAGTACGATAGAATCCGTCACAACAACTTCTTTAATGTTCGAATGATTCAAACGTTCTAAGGCATCACCCGAGAAGAGGCCATGTGTAGCACAGACATACACGTCTTCTGCTCCACGTTCCTTCAGCCCTTCCACTACATTCACAATAGTCGTACCTGTATCAATAATATCTTCAATAATGATAGGCGTCTTGCCCTCAACATCTCCGATCACATGCGTGATCACAGATTCATTATGTGAAGGTCTCTTCTTAATCATAATTGCAAATGGAGAATCAAGATGGTTCGCCAATTTCTCTGCTGTTGAAGCACGACCAGCATCCGGCGAGACAATGACTGGATTAGCAATATTCTTAGATCTCAAATACTGGCTAATTAAGTCTAATGCCGTTAAGTGATCCACAGGTATATTAAAGAACCCTTGTATGGCCGGGGCATGTAAATCCATCGTGATTACTCGGTTAGCACCCACTGTTGTTAGAACATCCGCTACCATTTTCGCAGAAATAGGTTCACGTGGTGCTGATTTCCGTTCCTGCCTTGCATAGCCGTAATAAGGGACAATAATGTTAACCGTATGGGCAGAGGCTCTTTTGGCTGCATCTATCATCACAAGCAATTCTACAAACATCTCATTAATCGGATGCGATAACGACTGAACTATAAACACATCACAATTGCGAATACTTTCCTCATAGTTAACATAGATTTCACCACTCTTGAACCGTGAAACCTTGACACTTCCCAATTCCACACCTAGTTGACTGCAAATATCCTTTGCAAGCTTTGGATTGGACGAGCCCGTAAAAATACGCATCTTGTGTTGCATAGCATCCTCCTGATTTCAAGACTATACCAGACTTGAGTTAAATCAATATGTAATTGTATTATACAGGATTAAGCTAGATTTCAAAAGGAACCTCAGTTCTTATCCGTTTCTCAAATACGGACAGTTGTCGATAACCCACTTCCCATAGTAAAGCCCTAGCTTGTTTCAAGTGTTCTCCAAGTTTTAGCGGATCATGTGCATCAGAACCCACGGTTACAGGTATACCCAGCTTAAACGCTTCTGATACCATTCGTTTACTAGGAAACATCTCCTCACAAGCTTTGGATAAGCCCGATGCATTTAACTCCATTGCCATCCCACTTTTCATTACAGCTTCGAGCGCAGCATGTTCTAGTGAAATTACATCGTTGTAGGCTTCCGGTTGTGGTTGGTAACCAAATCGTTTAATCACATCGATATGACCCATAATGTCATAGAAGCCAGTTGCGGTGGCTTTTTTTACAGCATCATAATATTGTTCATATACAGCAAGGATATTCTTGCCATCCCAGTTATGCGTCTGACGATAATCACTTATATCCCACTCTCCTAGAAAATGAACAGACCCTATCACATAATCCCAGGGATACGATGTAATGATCTGCTCAATCTCTGATTCATACCCTTCAATGTAGTCCCCTTCGAGTCCCAAACGTATATCAATCTGGTCCTTATAGCGCTCTTTAAGCGCAAGGCATTCTTCTACATAACGTGGAAGTTCTGCCATAGGCATAGCCATCTCTGGATAATATGTCGCAGGGTCCACGTGAAGCAGAGGCATATGATCCGATAGTCCGAGTTGGGATAATCCCATCTCAATACCTCTAAGAACATATTCCTCTAGTTCTCCGACTGCATGCCCACAACGGACGTGATGTGTATGATAATCGATCAGCATTGTACGTATTTCCTCCTTTAGTCGCGTCTAGGACGCTCGTGGCGCAGACTAAGTTCAGTCATAATCTCATCTAATGGAAGCTTCCGTTCTTCTAACAATACCAACAAATGATAGATTAGATCACTTACTTCAAGCCGTAACTCATCGTTATCTTTATTCTTAGCAGCAATGATTGCCTCGGATGTTTCCTCTCCGACCTTCTTCAGAATCTTATCGATACCCTTTTCAAACAAGTACGTAGTATAGGCACCCTCTGGACGTTCCTTCTCACGGTCTGAAATAATCTGCTCCAACTCCGCTAGCACAGCGAAACGATCGACACTTGAGGAAATTGTTGGTTTAACATCTTCTTTCTTTTCCACAGCAACTTCGTTAAAGAAACAAGTCACCTTCCCTGTGTGGCAGGCTGGACCCTGAGGTTGAACCTGAAGTAGCAAGGTATCTCCATCACAATCATAGCTCATGGAACCAATGCTTTGTGTATTACCAGAAGTAGCGCCTTTATGCCATAATTCTTTTCTAGAACGACTCCAGAACCACGTTTCGCCGCTTTCTACAGAAAGCTTAAGTGATTCCTTATTCATATAGGCCAGCATTAATACTTCTTTCGTTGTGATATCCTGTACGATCGCAGGTACAAGTCCCGCTTCATCCCAACGAATCTGTTCCTGTAATTGTTTCAATGAACTTTCTTGATTTAGGTTACTCATCTAATCTCCACCCCTTTTTGCTTTAAATCCAACTTCAAATCTTGAATCGTCATTTCTTTATAATGAAAAATAGTTGCTGCCAACCCTGCGTCAGCCTTACCACTTGTAAAGACGTCATAGAAATGATCCTTCGTTCCGGCACCACCAGAAGCAATGACAGGAATCCCGACAAGTCCAGATACAGCCGAAGTCAGTGGAATATCGAATCCATCCTTCGTACCATCGGCATCCATACTTGTTAAAAGAATCTCGCCCGCTCCTAAAGCTTCCACTTCTTTAACCCATTGTAATGCTCGAATGCCCGAAGGTGTACGGCCACCATGGGTATAGACTTCCCACTCACCCCAAGCCTCATTGTACTTGGCGTCAACAGCTACAACGATACATTGCGAACCGAAGCGAAGTGCTCCTTCAGAGATCAACTGTGGATTCTTCACCGCTGCGGTATTAATTCCAATCTTATCTGCACCCGCACGTAGAATTCTCTTCATATCGTCTACATGGGAGATCCCTCCGCCAACCGTAAACGGAATAGCAATTTCACCTGCCGTCTGTCGAACGACTTCGATCATCGTTGCCCGACCTTCAACAGAAGCTGAAATATCTAAAAAAACGAGTTCATCTGCCCCTTCGCGGTCATAAAGCGCCGCCAGTTCTACCGGGTCACCCGCATCACGTAGATTGACAAAGTTAACGCCCTTTACCACCCTACCATCCTTCACATCCAGACACGGAATGATACGTTTAGCTAGCATGCTTCTCTTCCCCTCTACCTTTAAATTCAATAGTTGCGTCAGTGTATAAGAATAGGTCCAGACTAGTCTATCCCTGCTGTTTGATCGCTTGTACCGCCGTCTCCAGATCAACACTTCCTGTGTACAATGCTTTGCCTACGATGGCTCCACCTATACCTTCATGGTGGTAAGCGCTAAGACTTAGAAGGTCATCTAAGACCGTAACGCCTCCAGAAGCAATAACGGTACGCCCACTGCTCACTGCCAAAGATCGGATGGCTTCAACGTTTGGTCCTTGCATCATTCCATCACGCGAAATGTCTGTAAAAATGAATGTCTCTGCCCCTTTGGAAGCTAGTTCCTTTGCCAACACTTCCGCTTTCACTTCGGATGTCTCAAGCCAACCTCGTGTAGCCACATAGCCATTTCTTGCATCAATTCCGATCGCTACCTTATCTCCAAATGTACCTAGAACCGCTTCGGTAAAGGGGCGATCCTCTATCGCTGCTGTACCGATAATGACCCGGCTCACTCCAAGTGCGAGTAACCTTTTTACATCTTCTAGGGTACGTAACCCGCCCCCCACCTGTACGGGTACATTTACCCCCTTAGTAATTGCACCAATAATAGCGTCATTCACAGGATGGCCAGCCTTGGCACCATCCAGATCAACTAGATGTATGTATGTTCCGCCTTGTTCCTCCCACTCTTTTGCTACTTTCAATGGATTATCATTATAGATGGTTTCTTGGTTATAATCTCCTTGCACTAGCCTTACACATTTCCCATCACGAATATCAATAGCAGGATAAATGATAAAAGAAGACATCTTCGGTAGCCCCACTTTCTTCTTGATCTATAGTAAATACAATCCTATAATTTCAGTTCATTTAATTCGTTCATTCTATTCGTTCTTACATCACTTTCTATACACGTGCTTCCTTCACGGGCTCCCCCGTAAGCTTAAGGAAATTTCGCAACAAGCTCATTCCAAGATCCCCGCTCTTCTCTGGGTGGAATTGCATCCCAAAGACAGAATCCCGTCCCACAATCGCCGTTACCGGCTGTCCATAATCCGTTGTTGCCAGAATATCCGTCTTTACTTCCGGAAGGACATGATAGGAATGTACAAAGTATACGTATCCTTCCTCCAGCCCAGTGAATAATGGACTCTCCTCTTCACGATACTGAAGCTTATTCCATCCCATATGTGGCACTTTATAATCGCCACCTTTGAATCGAACCACTGAGCCTGGCAGAATGCCGAGGCCATCGTGACTACCATGCTCATCGCTGCTGCTGAATAGCAGCTGCATGCCAAGGCAGATGCCAAGCAGCGGCTGATTGCCAGCTGCGGCCTTTTGCACTGTGGCATCGAGCGAGCTCTGCCGCAAATGCACCATAGCGTCGCCGAAGGCTCCGACGCCTGGCAGAATCACACCATCGGCGGATAGAATCTCGCCTTCGTCGCTACTGATGAGCGCATCATATCCGAGTCGCTCGATCGCCTTGCTCACGCTATGAAGATTCCCTATCCCGTAATCTACAATCGCGATGGCCACGACTACAGCACTCCCTTCGTGGATGGTACACCTGTAACACGTGGATCAATGCTCGTCGCTTCATCAAGCGCGCGTCCTAACGCTTTAAACACCGCCTCAATCATATGGTGTGTGTTCTGTCCATAATGTACAATCACATGTAGCGTAATACGAGCTTCAAGCGCAAACTTCCACAGAAACTCATGAACTAGCTCTGTAGAGAAACTGCCAACCTGCGATGATGGATACTCTGCACGGTATTCGAAGTGTGGTCGATTGCTAACATCAATGATTACTTGTGCTAAAGCCTCATCCATCGGTACGAAGACACTAGCATAACGTTTAATACCACGCTTATCCCCTAGAGCTTCTCGAAGGGTCTGCCCTAAGCAAATCCCGATATCCTCCACCGTATGATGGTCATCAATCTCAATATCACCCATAGCCTTCACAGAAAGATCGAACTGACCATGCTTCGTAAATAAATCCAACATATGATTTAAGAAAGGGACATCTGTCTCCATTTCTGAAACCCCAGTACCATCTATGCCAAAAGAAAGCTCGATATTCGTCTCATTCGTTACACGTTTCACACTTGCTGTACGCAAGTTCTCATTCACATTATTGTCCATTATGAATACCCGCCTTTCCTTCCTTTTCTAGCCGAACCTCAATCGCTCTAGCATGGCCTTCTAACCCTTCATGTCGCGCAAGCTCCATAATCATTGCACCGTTCTGTAACAACGCTTCTTTACTATAATAGATCATACTTGATTTCTTAATGAAATCATCGACGTCCACTGGTGAAGAGAATCTTGCTGTGCCATTCGTCGGAATAATGTGGTTAGGACCTGCAAAATAATCACCCACAGGTTCAGAACTATACGGTCCGAGGAAGATAGCTCCAGCGTTCTCTACACTTCCTACATAAGACATCGGGTCCTGAACAACGATCTCAAGATGCTCAGGGGCTAGTCGATTCACGACCGATATTCCTTCTTCAATAGATTCCACCACAATAATGGCTCCATAATTCTCAATCGATGCACCTGCGATATCTCGACGCGGTAACAAAGCTAACTGACGTGTTACTTCTACTGAAGTCGCTTCTGCGAATGCTTGTGAGGGTGTCACAAGGATGGCAGAGGCCATCTCATCGTGTTCTGCCTGTGATAACAGGTCAGCCGCAACATAGACTGGATCTGCTGTCTCATCAGCCAATACGACGATCTCACTCGGTCCAGCAATGCTGTCGATATCGACAGCACCATACACTTCACGTTTCGCAAGAGCCACATATATATTTCCGGGTCCACATATTTTATCAACGGGAGCTATGCTTTCGGTTCCGTATGCCAAAGCAGCGATGGCCTGTGCTCCACCTACTCTATATATTTCATTTACACCCGCTTCAGCAGCAGCAACAAGAATATAAGGGTCAATGCCCTCTTTTCCATTCGTTGCGGGTGGAGTAACCATAACAATCTCAGGCACACCAGCTACTTGGGCTGGGATAACATTCATTAAGACAGATGATGGATAAGCAGCCTTACCGCCGGGAACATAGACGCCTACACGTTTGAGTGGGCGAATGATTTGTCCTAAGATGGTCCCGTCCGGTTGTAGATCCATCCAAGAGTTTCTCTTTTCCCGCATATGGAATGCTCTAATATTCGCCGCTGCAGCTGAAATTGCCTGAACGAAGGATGGCTCCACGTGATCATACGCAGCCTTCAATTCCTCGGGAGTAACCCGAAGCTGTTCAGAAGATAGAAACGTCTTATCATACTGTTCGGTATAACGTAGGAGGGACGCGTCACCTTCTGTTTTGATATCACGTACAATTTGTTTAACGGTGGCATTCTGTTCAGGCGTGCCATAGTCCACTTCACGCTGTAAATTAAAGTCTTGAATCGGTACAATTTTCATCCTTATCCGTTCCTCTCCCAAGGGTTACCTATTACTGTTTACTTGTTGCCATGCATCCGCTCTATGCTTCTTTTATAACTTCACACTATTGATACTGGGTACGGGAATGACCTGTTGGAGAAGATCGCACAACGCTTGAATCTGAGTGTTCTTCATTCGATAACTCACACGGTTCGCGATTAAACGACTCGTAATTTCAAAAATACTCATCATCTCAACGAGTCCATTATCCTTCAGCGTCTGCCCCGTTTCTACCATATCCACAATCCGATCGGCTAATCCGATCAAAGGTGCTAACTCAATTGACCCATTCAATTTGATGACTTCAACCTGTTGTCCCTGTTCGCGGAAATATTGGGAAGCGACATTGGGATACTTCGTAGCTACTCGTTGCTGAATACCTGGTTCCCAATTAGGCAGTCCTATAACGGACATTCGACAGCGTGCTATGCCAAGATCAAGCAACTCATATACATCTCTACTCTCTTCCAATAGAACGTCCTTACCAACGATGCCGATATCAGCTACACCATATTCTACGTATGTCGGTACGTCCACCGGTTTGGCTAGAATAAACTCCATCCCCATCTCCGGCAATGGAACCACCAGTTTACGTGATTCATCTACTTCTAATGGAATGGCTAATCCCGCTTGACGAAATAAGGCTGCTGCCTTCGTATATATACGCCCCTTGGGCATTGCCACTTTTAACGTTTCACTCACGAACTCATCCCCTCCAATCCTTTGGTATGTATTACTTCTGTGTAGTGTACGTGATCGTTTGGCTATATCCTGTTCTTTCTTTATTAGCATTCTGTTCTTCGGGTAATGATTCATAACTACCATTAGCTGCTGTTACTAATTCTGTAATGACGATCTGCCCCTCACTCCGAAGACGATTCGCTTTCGCTAGTCCCTCTTGACGCCGATCTGCATCATACTGAATTAATATTGGCTTCTCATCTGCATCTTGGAATCCATGTACACCATCTAGAATTCGATTCGTCTTAAGTGCAAAGCCTGTAGCTGGGATAGCTCGCCCGAATTGCTGTAGTAGATTATCATATCGTCCACCGTTACATACAGGGAACCCTAATTCGGATGCATACCCCTCGAATGTCATGCCTGTATAATAGGAGAAGTCACCAATCATCGTTAGATCAATCAGTACATGTTGTGAGACACCATAGGCTTCAAGCACTTCCCATACCTTACATAAATGATCAATCGATTCTCTAGCCCGTAGGTTAGAGCTTAGCTTCAACGCCTGCTCACATATTTCCTTACCCCCACGTAATCGCACGATACCATCAAGTACGTTCCCCTGTGCTTCAGGCAATTGTAGCTTACGAATGGAATTACGGAATCCCACATAGTCCCTACGCAGAAGACCTTCCTTCAATGATTCTTGATCTTCGTCACGTCCAGGAACAATCTCCTCAAATAATCCATGTAGAAATCCAACATGACCCATAGCAATTTTAAAAGAAGCAACCCCTGCTGACTTTAACGATTCAATTGCAAGTGCAACTACTTCTGCATCCGCTTCTGCTGAAGCATCTCCAACTAATTCAACACCTGTCTGGAAGAACTCTGCTTCTCTACCCGCTTCCTCTTCAATCGTCCGAAATACGTTGGCATGATAAGATAAGCGGATGGGAAGTGACTCTTCCTTCAATAGAGAAGACACTACTCGAGCAATAGGTGCTGTCATATCAGAACGAAGTACCATTGTGGTACCGCGGTTATTAAGCAATTTGAAAAGTTTCTGGTCCGATGTGGAACTTGCCACACCTACCGTATCGTAATATTCCATCGTGGGTGTCATAATCTGCTGATAACCCCAACGGTTCATACAATCTAGGACATTCCGCTCAATCTTTCGTAACTTCTTTACTGCATACGGTAGATAATCCCGGACACCCGTCGGTTTTTCAAACCCTTTTGGCTTTGACACTATATTTCACCTCAACTTAGAGAGTATAAACATTTATTCGTCAGATACTTTAGTACGGTAATGATCTACCATACTACCAAAGTAAAGAATTTCTGCTATTTTAACATGATTATGTCATTATCGTCAATGGGACTATTCCTATTATTCCTAAGAATTAAAGGACAGACTTACGAGTGGTTGACTCATCGGAAGACCTATCCATGGTGGAAGTTGCCCTTTGGGATTTTCGCGTTAAAGAACGTGGAATATTTCCGAGGAAAACCCATGACCACGAAACTCTTTTGAAATAAAACTGTGATATTCCCCAACTCACAAACAATGCCACCAATAAGCCACCGTATATAAATATAAGATATTCTATTGATTCCGGTGCTATGTGATAACGAAATCGGCGATATTGGGCGAGAATAAAGGGATGAAGTAGATATATGGCAAAAGAAAGCTCACCCATTCTTGTTAAAAAGGCTACAACTTTACCAAAATACTTCCTATATATAACAAAGGTTGCGTGTAAAAGAACTACCGCAGATAACATCGAGTGAATATTCCAGATTAATTCATACCATAACGTATCGACTGCTTTTCCAGTTGTTCTCGTATAGAACCATAATTGCACATGTATGAATGCGATGGCTAACCAACCTATCCAGAGTGTAACTGACCATACCTTTTGTCTCTCCGTTAAAAGCTTCCACGGATTCATCAGCCATGGTTTTATGCTGCTAAAGTTTATAGCGATGTACGCACCCATCATATAGTAAGTAAAATACGTAATTGCATAACTTCCCTTATTAAGAAGCTGTAACTCATACTTGTTATAAAATACAAAAGCCCATTGAAGAATAAGTCCTATGGGTATAGCCCATTTGACGAATACTGGTTTCGATTGAAATAGTTTTAATAAGAATGGGAATAAAATGTAGAACTGAATGCTAATAAACACAAAATATAAATGGGTATAGGCAGTGCCGGTTAGCAGATCCCCACGTAATTCAATCCAAAGATTACTATATGGGATCCCTTTTAACTGTCCTAATGTGAATTTCGTGTATACAAAGTATGCCGTGGATGCGATAACATATGGCAATAATATATATAACACTCGCCGACCATAGAACCGAGAAAGTAGTCTTACGGTGATTGGACGATCGTAGTAGTTATAGAACAGCACAAATCCACTCAAAAAGATAAAAGATGTTGTCCCAAATTTAAAGAAAATATTCATAAAATTATATACATAGTAAAATGGCGATTCCATAGCTTGCACTCCAGCAGCATAGGAGGATGCATGAACATGAAGAACTCCTATTAAAGCCAGTGCACGATATACGTCTAACTGTGGCAACCGCTCTTTTCTAATTAAGTTCAAAGAAAGTACTCCTTTTCAATAAAATATAATATCCCCTAAAGTGTCCCCTTAGTGTAAACTTCCCATTACATCATATAAACTCATGATGTAACCTTTGAATAAGGCATAATATTTCCAACTAGGCTAACCTCTAACAAATAGATCCCGAGCACTACCATTATGTATGTTCATATAACAAGTAACCCCAAGGTTCCCTCAGAATGGTTGGAAATCATTCTGAGGGAACCTTGTAGCAGAACCGGTAATGCCATCCCTTTTTAAAAGACAGCACCTCTCCCTATGGAAAAAAACCCAAAGTAGTTTACTCTGGGTTCACCAAGTTATGCGCTATAGGATATGGATTGTCGCTATCATTTACTTCTGATGAAGTTGTCTGGGTTCTCAATTCACGCAAAGGATTACCGCCAACAAAAGCACCGGCAGGCACATCTCTATGTACTACAGAACCAGCTGCTATCATAGCTCCATCTCCGATCGTTATCCCTGGTAAAATAGTCGTGTTCGCACCTACCATGACATTCTCACCGATATCAACGTCGCCAAGGCGGTATTCCTGAATCAAGTATTCATGTGCCAAGATCGTTGTATTATAGCCAATTACAGAATTATCACCAACAGATATTTTCTCTGGAAAAAAAACGTCCACCATCACCATTAGGCCAAAAGCCGTGTGCTTGCCTACTTTCATCCCTAACATATGGCGATAAATCCAGTTCTTCACTTGAAGTATAGGGCAGTAACGAGCAATTTGGATAAAGATGAAATTTTTGACCCCTT
Organism: Paenibacillus sp. Y568; assembly: GCF_059445545.1. NCBI lineage: Bacteria > Bacillati > Bacillota > Bacilli > Caryophanales > Paenibacillaceae > Paenibacillus > Paenibacillus sp. Y568. The sequence goes on along the minus strand of NZ_JCAIUM010000017.1, from coordinate 6,448 downwards.
TCCAGGGACTGACCGTTCTGTAGATCTGCCACAGTGAATTTGGACCTTCCACCGGATACCGGGTTACCTTTCTCACTTCATCTTACTCCTGTTCTACCAGAGAATATAAGTCGTTCATCGAATGCAGTATATAATCAGGATTATACTTATTAAGGACATCCTCACCTTTTAAAGACCACGATACACCTGCCGACCACGCACCAGCAGCATTGGCAGCTTGAATATCTACAGGGCTATCTCCGACCATTAACGTATTACGGGGATCAGCACCTAGTTCCTGCATTGCTTTAAGTACAGGCTCAGGATGTGGCTTGGGATGCTCAACATCAATAACCGTTACAATAGACTTCATGTACTTGGTCAGCCCGAACATCTCTAGCACTTTTAAGGTACCAGGGCGATTCTTTGTTGTAACTACCCCCATCGTGATTCCCTTTAGGTGTAGTGCTTCAATGACTTCTAACACCTGTGGAAATGGCTGAACCATATCGTCATGAATCAGATCATTATAAGTTCTATATTCCTGTACCAAATGAGTAACGTCTTCAACCCCAGAGAATATTTGCATCTGTTTCTCTAACGTCATACCCATCTTGGGGATAATCTGATCCCTTGTTAGAAGAGCTTGTGAATGGTTCTCTAATACATGTATAAAGGAGTCAATGATAAGCTCATTGGTATCAATAATAGTTCCATCTAAATCAAATAAAATGGTGTCAATCATGCAGTCGTTACTCCTTTTTACCCTTAGTTGGCAACTCTTCCTCATGTACCACAGTTTCAGTAGGAATTACCCTCTTCGTTTCTTTATGTGTAAACATTGCTTCAGGCATATTGTCTACATTTATCTTAGTTGAAACGATAGGGTCTAGATAATGTTCTTGACCTTTAACCGTTACACGGCGATAGATAATGATGGCTATACTCACAATAACAAATAAAATGGCTAATAGCTGCGATATTCTTACATTTCCGTATTCAACATCTAAATTACCATATTCAAAGCCTATCGCCTTCATAGGACTCCACATCCCATTTACTAATGAAGCCAACCACTCTTGACCTTGAAAAGCTAAACTATCCGTACGCAATCCTTCAATAAAGAATCTTCCGACAGAATACCAGATGAAATAGGACAGGAACAATTCTCCTGCGCGTAGAAACTTCTGCCGACGTAGAATCAGCAATAATCCTAAACCAACTAGGTTCCATAACGATTCATATAAGAATGTTGGGTGATGGAACACGCCACTCACATTCATTTGATTCACAATGAAGTCGGGTAGATGTAAGTTATTTTGTAAAAAGGATTTCTCTATAGGGCCACCATATGCCTCTTGGTTAACGAAGTTGCCCCAACGCCCAATAATTTGACCAATAATCAGACCAGGAGCACATATATCTAGAATTCTCCAGAGTCCATACCCTTTATGCCGGGTATAGAAAAATGCGCATATAATAGCACCGATCAACGCACCATAAATGGCAATACCGCCATTCCATATTTTGAATACATCTACAAAGTTATCTTTATATTCATCCCATTTAAAAGCAACAAAGTAAATTCTAGCGCCAATAATGGATGAAGGAACACCAATTAACAAAAGGTCCATAAAAAACTCAGAGGAAATATTAAATCTCTTTCCTTCTCTAATCGCTACCATTAAACCTGCTAATGCACCAAGCCCTAGAATTAATCCATACCAGTGAACTTTGAGTGATCCAAGAGAAAAGGCTATAGGATCAAGTAATAATGTGGCCATTTTTCACGCTCCTAATCCATATCGTCAATATCTTCTGCTATCGTGGCCGTTAATTTGTTAGTAAATTGTAGCGCAGCATTTAGGCCCATTTGTTTCAAACGGTAATTCATAGCAGCCACTTCTATAATAACTGCAAGGTTACGTCCTGGTCTAACCGGAATGGTCACTAATGGAACATCTGTATCAATAATCCGTGTTGTTTCTTCATCAAGACCTAGACGATCATATTGCTTATCCTGTTGCCAATTCTCCAATCTAACAACTAACGTAATTCGTTTGTTGTTACGAACGGCACCCGCACCAAATAGAGTCATCGCATTAATAATACCTACTCCACGAATTTCGAGCAAATGCCTAATGAGCTCAGGAGCTGTACCATGAAGCTGATTATCTGAGGTTTGTCGGATCTCAACGGCATCATCTGCAACGAGACGATGTCCTCTCTTGACCAATTCCAATGCAGTCTCACTCTTACCAATACCACTAGTCCCTGTAATCAACATCCCTACACCATATACATCACATAATACACCATGGATTGTTGCTGTCGGTGCTAGCTTTCTTTCCAGAAACCCTGTTATCTTACTTGAAAGAATAGTCGTTGCCATGCTGCTTCTCAGCACAGGTAAATTCTTTTCATTGCTAATATCAATCAACTCTTGTGGAACCTCTAATGACCGAGTGACAACGAAGCAGGGGGTCAGATCTGAACAGATCCTCTGCATACGTTCTTTTCTCTCTTCTGCCGTTAACATCGCAAAGAAAGCTAATTCAGTCTTACCCAACAATTGTACACGCTCTTGTGGGTGATATTCAAAGTAACCTGCCATTTCTAGACCCGGTCTATTTAAGTCATCCACCGTAATAGTACGTTTGAGACCTTGTTCTCCCGCAATGACTTCTAGTTGAAATTGTTGAACCAATTCGGATACCTTAACGTTTTTAACCATCTCATATCTCCCTTTCACATTTCTTATGTAACTATAATTACAAGAATTCATATGATATTAAATTAAGCTATTTCATTGTACCCATCGTAATTGAAATCGCTACCGAATGCAATCTCTGAACTATAGTACGATAACCAGAGACTTCATATTAGACAAGTAGAAACGGCAATGCCGTCCTTTTTCAAAGACGGCACCTGTTTCTACGGAAGTTATAAGGGACAGGGTATCAAGAATCTATTTCATCATAATGCCAATCGTTTTAGATGCATCGACGATGATGGAATGGATTCAAGTGAAACTTATCCTTAGCTATTTTAAAAAAACCGCCCATCAGGGCGGTCTTCATATAATCTATTTATTATTTTCCGATTAGAACATTCAATTCTGATTCTTTATCGAAGATATGAATTTTGTTCATGTCAATTGCTAAGCGAACTGTGCTACCATCACGTGTAGTAGAACGTCCGTCTACACGAGCGATAACCGTATCGTTACCTAGACCGCTCAAGTATAGTAACATTTCATGTCCAAGGTTCTCAGTAACATCAACATTAGAAGTAAAGATCGTGTTTGGTGATGCTTCCAAGAATACAGGCTCTTCATGAATATCTTCAGGACGAACACCCATAGTTACTTCTTTACCAATCATACCTTTAGCTTTCAAGATTTGAGCTTTGCCACCAGGAACTTCAACATCCAATCCATCAGCACGGAAACGGACAGAACCATTTGACTCGCTCAAAGTACCATTGATAAAGTTCATTGTAGGAGATCCAATGAAACCTGCTACGAAAAGGTTAGTTGGGCTATTGTACAACTCTTCAGGAGAAGCAGCCTGTTGAATAATACCATCGTACATAACTACGATACGGTCACCCATTGTCATAGCTTCTGTTTGGTCATGCGTTACATAGATACAAGTAGTTTCAAGGCGCTTAACCAGTTTAGTGATTTCAGCACGCATTTGACCACGAAGTTTAGCATCCAAGTTGGAAAGAGGCTCATCCATCAAGAAGACTTGTGGATCACGAACAATCGCACGACCCAAGGCAACACGTTGACGTTGTCCACCAGAAAGTGCTTTTGGTTTACGTTCAAGCAAATGCTCGATGTCTAGAATTTTTGCTGCATCACGTACTTTTTTATCGATTTCATCTTTCTTCACTTTACGTAGTTTCAATCCGAACGCCATGTTCTGATATACACTCATATGAGGATACAATGCATAAGATTGGAATACCATCGCAATATCACGGTCTTTAGGAGCTACATCATTTACAACACGATCTCCGATATAAAGTTTACCTTCTGAAATTTCTTCTAGACCAGCGATCATCCGAAGTGTAGTTGATTTACCACAACCAGATGGTCCTACTAGAACCAAAAATTCCTTATCTTTAATATCAAGATTGATATCTTCTACTGTTGCTTTATCTGCACCTGCATATTTCTTGAAAATATGTTCTAAGCGTACTCCAGCCATTATAATTTCCCCCTAAGTAATATTAGTGAAATCGGATACATTTGATACTCTTATATTACCCATAAATGCCTAGACTGGCTATCCACAAATTGCACAAAAATGCTAATTTCTTTTCGTCACTTTATACAATAGCATTGTGAGTTTGACCAGAACAGCATCACTAAAGCTTCGAACATCGAGTCCTGTCTCATTCTTAATTTTATCTAATCGATAGAGAAGCGTATTCCGATGAATGTACATTCTCTTGGCTGTCTCACTTACATTACAATCTAGTTGAAAAAAGGTTTCCAAAGTCGATAGTGTCTCCGGATCAGTAAATAGAACTGAGTGGTCACCCACCTGTTCTAGAAACCCACCTCTTTGCTTGTCCGGTATACTGCTAACAAGACGTTCCAGCACTAATTCCCAAGGCAAGTGTATGTGCTCAGCAATATGAAAGGTTTTCCCTAAGAAAATAGTCTCTCTCATCATAAGTACTGTGCTAGGAAGTGCTGGGAGTGGATCTAATGAATGCATAACAGAGAGATGGAACACGCCAACCCACTCACTAGCCACCAGCTCATGCAGACCAAGACAGAAGGCAGATAATATCTCTGCGTCCGTTTCTTCTAGTTCGTCCTCTTTATCATCATTACCTCCGAGAACCAACTCTCTTTGGGCTAAGATCAACCATTCATAATCCTTCAGTGGTATCAGCAGTAATTCACCATCGAAATAACTTACTAACAATCTCTTCAACGTAATATAAGGTATATCAGGTAAATGGACACCCTCACATTTCAGTAAAAAAGGGACCATTTGTGTAGTCATACGCTTCCTTATTGAAACATTTTCTGGGGTCTCATCATTCAGTTTACCTAACTCTAACTGTGATTCTATCCATGAGCTTAATTCTTGAACTTCTCTCTCTTCCTCATCTTGAGGAGATAACGATTGCTCCATCTGAACCCGAACATTAGCGAGTATGAGTTCCATAAATTGAACTTCCTCTAAGCTTAATGCATTCAACTCTCCAGCTAAGACAGACATTCGCCCATCTCGACTATACAAGGGAAACCATACTTCACCCTCGTTCACAACAGAATCCATAAGCGTACTATTCTTATAATTAAAAAAAGAGCTAGAATCCTGCTTAGTCAATTCTTTAATCGTGAGAGGAATACCTACAATTTGTTGCAACTTCTGACGCAGTGTCTCCATCTCCATCATCGGTTATCACCTACCACTTTACCTTTTTCTTCATATAGTAACATATCCAGACTAAAAAGAAGAATAAACAAAAAAGTCACCCACCTATAAAGGTTGATGACTTTTCGTCTGTTAGTGATGAGCCATGAAGGATTCGAACCTTCGACACCCTGATTAAAAGTCAGGTGCTCTACCAACTGAGCTAATGGCTCATAATACTGGTGGAGGATGATGGATTCGAACCACCGAACTCGTAGAGAGCAGATTTACAGTCTGCCGTGTTTAGCCACTTCACTAATCCTCCGTAATAACAAGGTGGCTCGGGACGGAATCGAACCGCCGACACGAGGATTTTCAGTCCTCTGCTCTACCGACTGAGCTACCGAGCCATATTAAATTTAAAAAATAAAAAAATGGCGGAACCGACGGGATTCGAACCCGCGATCTCCTGCGTGACAGGCAGGCATGTTAGGCCAACTACACCACGGTTCCCCATTTGTAAAGATGGTGCCGGCGAGAGGACTTGAACCCCCAACCTACTGATTACAAGTCAGTTGCTCTACCAGTTGAGCTACACCGGCAAGTGTATAATTCCAATAAACCTAAGTAAAAATGGTGGAGGCTGAGGGGATCGAACCCCCGACCCTCTGCTTGTAAGGCAGATGCTCTCCCAGCTGAGCTAAGCCTCCTGGGCTGTAATATGTATGGTAGCGGCGAAGGGGATCGAACCCCCGACCTCACGGGTATGAACCGTACGCTCTAGCCAGCTGAGCTACACCGCCACATTAAACACCTATTACATATTCATGAAAAAATCAATGGCGGAGAGAGTGGGATTCGAACCCACGCACCGTTTACACAGTCTAACCCCTTAGCAGAGGGTCCCCTTATAGCCACTTGGGTATCTCTCCAGATTATTCATGAATCAGAGATTGAATCCCTGAAAACTAGATACGAATGAATTTGCAGTTCGAAACTTTCATTTGCTTCTGAAGCCTAAACTTCAGAATATTAGGATAAGCCCTCGACCGATTAGTATTGGTCAGCTCCATGCATTGCTGCAC